>NZ_JBICJJ010000027.1:0-13316 GCF_043102985.1 Acinetobacter sp. YQ_14
TCTTTAAAGAATGGCAACAAAAAAGCCCACTCTTTGCTGCGAGCTTAAGCCTTGATTTAAATGGACTACAACAACACGATGATGTCCGTCCCTTTATCATGCAACACAACGAAACGGACTATGAGTTCTTAACTCGACTATTACGTAGTGAAGGCATCAACTGGCTGATTGATGAGACACAACTGATCGTGCCGAACAGCAGTGCAGCGATTCAACCGCAAAAACTTCGTCTGATTGATGACAATAGCCAATACCAAGCTCTAGAACGTCGCCAGATTCGCTACCATCGCAGTAGTGCCACAGAACAATACGACAGTATGACCAGTTTGATAGGACAACGCTCACTGCAACCCAACAGTGTACATATCCAACGCTGGCAAGCTGATGCACTGGAACAAGAACAGGGTGCAGGATGTGTACAAAGTACCCACCAACATAGTGCACACTACGACAATGCCAGTCTCGGCTTAGAAGATGCATGGCACTTTAGCCCAGCTTGGATGCAAGACCTCAATGGAGAAGATGGAGCAACTGCATCAGGCAACTCACAAATCGAAAAGTTTAACCAAAACTTAGGCCACTATCACGACCTACAATCCAAATACTTCACCGCTCAAAGTACGGTACGAGATACACAAGTTGGCTACTGGTTTCAACTCACCGAACACCCTGAAATAAACCAACACAGTGGATCAGACCAAGAATTTCTGATTACAGGCAAAAGCTACTATAACCAAAACAACCTTCCCAAAGACTTGAATCAGCAAATTAACCAATTGCTACAACAAAGCCATTGGCAAAATGCCAATACCCAAACCAATACAGAAGAACGCCAAGCCAATACACTGACCTTACAACGCCGCGATATCAAAACAGTCCCTGAATATCACCCACAGCAACACCGACCATCAGTACACCCACAACGCGCCAAAGTGGTGGGACCTAGTGGAGAAGAAATCCATGTAGATGAATGGGGGCGCATAAAAGTCCGCTTTCTGTTCACAAGAAATGAAGACCATGAACATGATGGAGGTGCAGGTGCCAATGACAACGACACCGATTCAGCTTGGGTCGATGTCCTGACACCTTGGGCAGGAGAAGGCTATGGTGCACGCTTCCTCCCCCGCATTGATGAAATCGTGGTGATCGACTTCTTTGATGGCAACATTGACCGACCGTTTGTGGTGGGACGCATTCATGAAGCACAACGAAGCCCGACCAAATTCGACAATGCAGGCAAGCTCCCAGACACCAAGAAACTGGCAGGGATCAAGTCCAAGGAATATCAAGGCGAAGGTTTTAACCAACTGCGTTTTGATGACACCACAGGTCAGATCAGTGCGCAACTGCAAAGCAGTCATGCAGCCAGTCAACTCAATCTCGGCAAACTGAGTCACCCTAAAGCAACCGCAGAAAGTGAAGATCGTGGCGAGGGCTTTGAACTGCGTACTGACCAATGGGGAGCAGTACGAGCAGGTGAAGGCTTACTCATCACCACTCATGCCCAAGAACAAGCTGAAGGTGACCACCTTGATGCGCAACCAGCCAAGGAACAGCTTGAAGGCAATCAAAACAATGCCAAAGCCTTGAGTGAAGTTGCGAAGAACCAACAGACGGATGAGATTGAGTCAATTGAACAGCTAAAAGCATTTGCTGAAGAAATTGAATCTGATATTGCTAAGTTTAATAAAGCGATGCTGTTATTAAGCTCGCCAGCAGGTATTGGTCTGAGTACAAATGAAGATATTCATCTTTCTGCGGATGGGCAAATCAATCAGTTTGCGGGCGATAGTATAAATCTAAGTACGCAAAAGAACTTGATTGCCCATGTCAGTGGTAAGGCGAGTTTATTTGCCGCGCAAAATGGTATTAAACAAGTTGCGGCCAAAGGTAAGTTTGAGGTCCAAGTGCAGTCGGATGGCATGGATTTACTGGCTAAGCAAGGCATTCAAATTATTTCAACAGAAGACCGTATTGAGATTAGCAGTCCGAAAGAGATTGTGATTACAGCGGGTG
This sequence comes from Acinetobacter sp. YQ_14, assembly GCF_043102985.1. Classification (NCBI taxonomy): domain Bacteria; kingdom Pseudomonadati; phylum Pseudomonadota; class Gammaproteobacteria; order Moraxellales; family Moraxellaceae; genus Acinetobacter; species Acinetobacter sp. YQ_14. The sequence continues at coordinate 2,017 of NZ_JBICJJ010000027.1, forward strand.
GTTCTCAGATCAAGTTGAATGGTTCAGGGATTTTCCCGACCACAGGTGGTAAATTTGAAGTGAAGGCAGGGCAGCATTTGTTTATGGGTGGGGCAAAGATTACAACGAAAAGTCCAGAATTGGCAATGTTGCCAGATTACCATTTAACTTATGTTGCAAAAGATATGGATGGAAATCCATTGAAAAATAAAAAGTATTTAATGATTTTACAGAACGGAGAAATAATCAGTGGTGTGACAGATGGCCAAGGTAAAACCCAGAAGGTCATCACCAAAGGACCTCAACAAGTTCAGATTAGTTTAGAAGATCATGTTCATGATGGTTTTGTAACTTATAAAGAAGAATAAATGATGAGTAAGATTCGATTAAAGCTATTTATTAATGTGCTGCCTGATGATGACACGATTCCTTGTCATGGGATGGATTATTCTGTAGTTGAAAAGGGTAAGCGACCAGATGAAATTAATAAACTCGCAATAGCAACAACGAGCCCAAAACCTGTTATGCAGCCATTGGATACGAAATCCATTTTTCAGAATAAGCCCATTGCTCCGCAGACGATGGCACAAAATATGGCGAAGTATAAAGAAGTACAAAAAAGTATGGCTCTGATTCATAACAGAGAAAGTAAAACTGATATGAAAGGTTTTACTAAAGAAATGGATTTGCCTGTTGGAGACTATGATCTTTGGATTAAGCGAAGTGATTCAAAATGGGAAAAGGCTACGCATATTAATGGTAATTTTGGGGTACAGATTAAAAATGAGTGGCAGGGTACCAGAACATTAGATTATCAAATTAAACAATATTATCGTTATAAAATAGAAGGATTTAGAGGTACTAAGCTATCTGATAATATTTCATTTGAAACCTTTACCTTTGATAAGAATGGTAAGGAAAAGAAAATTAGCATACCTAATGTCAAAGTCAATGTCGTAGATAAAAATGGCTTTACGCCACCTTTATATTCACCAAAAGGCGAAGTTATATTTGTAAAATTTAAATTTGTGAATAGGGATGTACAACCGGATAAGAAAGACATCCAGCATTTTGCCACGATCAGCCAAAAGAATTATGTCACTGTACAGTTGAAGTCCGTTGCTAAAATAACAGAGGAAGATAAGAATACTGCTGTAACACTACAGGGCAATGGAAAGCCGCCTGTTATTTTAAATATGCATCGAGAAGAGATGATTGTCCTCTCTGCTGAGGATTATGCCGAGTTTGAAAAGGAAAGTTCAAAGTTAGATAAATTATTTGGTAACTCTTTTGAAGCCAAGAATAAATTAGCCGAAGCAATAAAATCTGGAAGTGTTTCTAATGTTAAAAAAGCAGAAGAAGCAATAAAGGAAGCGGAGAAAAAAATTGAAGACGAGTTGAATAAAAATTTTAAAAAAGCAGCAAATCTAACAGAAGTGATTACTTTTGAAGCCCGCCAAAAGAAAAACCCAAATGGAAATACGCAAGAGTTTGATTTCAGACGTCGGTATTTACGTACTGATAGATATATGCAACTGCAACAAAAGAAGAAGAACAAAGAAAGTTTTAAGGTAACCGTTTTAGGAACTGAATTAAAAAAACTGAAAGATGTAAAGCAAGACTTTAAGAAAATTAGTGAGCAGGCTATTCATAATGAGTTTAAAAAAGTCAGTTTGGATCTTGCTAAATATTCGAAGCAAACAGGAACTAAAGTTTGGGATTTCTCTGCTTTTAGTGCTGGCTTTGTTGAGCAAATTAAACTTTCAGATAGTTTAACCGTTGATATTCAGTCACAATGGCTAAGATGTGTTGGTGGTGCTGGTTTATCCTCCAGCGTGAATTGGAAGCCTGAAAGTGGAGAGGTTAGTGCCAAGGCAAATGTCAATGCCCAAGGTAAGCTAGTTCTATTTGAAGGCAAGGCAAAAACAACCTATGTCATTCCTTGTGATAAAGGCTGGATGCTGAATTTTGAAGATATTGACTTGGGGGCATTCCGATTTGTTATCGGCATGGAGCTTTATGGCTTTGCAGGCGCAAAAGTAGCTGCTGGGATTGGTTTGGAGATCAGTTATAGCAAAGATGGGCAGCAACAATTGGCTGCTAATGGTAGACGAAATCGAAATCCGTCACTGGCTAATAATATGGGAGAGAACCGCCCAAGATTTGTACCAATGGATCGAGATGAAACCATTATTCCAGGGAGTGGTGCAAGCGCTGAAGGACAAATCGAGGCTTTTGCTGGTGTTGAAGCGGGAATTAAACCATCAGGTGAGTTCCAGTGGCTTTCACCCGAAGAAAAAGAGTTCAAGCCTTTAGCAACACTAGCTCTGGACTTTGCTGTAAGTGCAGGTTTAGGGGCAGGGGTAAATTTTAAATTATTTTATTGGTTAGAGCGAAATCAATTCCGTTTTAGAGCAAAGGCTGCTTTATGCGTTGGTTTAGGGGCAAAAGGTGCATTAGATTTTGCCATTAATGCTGGTCAAGTTATCGAAGTATTAAGATGGATGCATTATCAACTTAGTCGTGCGCAATTTAAATTACTAGGCTTCATTGCTGAAGACGCCTTTAGAAATTTAAGTCGATTGGCTGTCATTGTTTTAGGGAGTGATTCAAGAGTAGCGCAAGCTTTTAATGATGTTAACGGGGAATTCCAAAAGTTTAATATGAAATATTCCATTGCGGAAAACTCGGTTGATCTGGCGAATAAAATTAAACGACAATCACCATGGTTGAAATCAGCTACTCCTGATGCAAAAGGCATGTTGATCTATCAAATGACACGTCATAACAAAGTGACGCATTGGGTGGATAAACCTAGTTCTCCAATTTCTCCGTATTTACCAACGCATAAACAGGCTGTTATTGCGATTTTTGAAACCATTGCGACTGAGGGGGAATGGTTTAATGTACTGCAACGAATGTCAATTGATGGTAAAAAATCAGATGTAAGTATTAGATATCTAGAAAAACAGCTTTTGGTCTTTTTACATGATGGTGTTTGGTCTCAGGTATCAGATATTCTCAAAGAATTTACAATTAATTCAGATACGGTGGGTCGAGGAAGCGAATATGTGGAGCAATATATAAAGCTACGCTCTAAAATCGTAAAAACTATTCCCTTACATGAAAAAGCACCAATGAATAATCCTAGAGAGTTGAAAAAATTAAGAGAGAAAATGATTGAACAACCAAGTATTATCAACGCAGATGCTTTAGTTGCCTTAAATACTGAAACAGTACCATCTATTGAAGTGGATGGTACTGATGCAGAGTTATTTATTGCGGCAAACTATGAACAAAATTCGGATGGCTCATATACAGCCTAAAGTTATTTAATTGGCTGTTGGATGTTGGCAACACAGCGCACTCCATATAAACGATAAGTCATTTTATTCTCTTCATTTGATTTGGGTTGAGCGTGCGCTCTAGCAATATTGAGTCCATCAGCCATCATTAAATTATCGGCACCCATAGGAGCTGTACTACGCAATACTTTTTCAGTTCCCGACTTAGGCCCTGTTGGGTTTTGAGTAGGTGAGTGTTTATAATAATCTTTATCGTACCAATCATTCATCCATTCATAATTATTGGTGACAAGGTCATAAAAACCTAACGGATTTGGAGGTGTTTTTCCAAGCACTGGAATTTCAAGTACTGAATCAGGGTTATTACTATGTCTATAATTGTCATATTGATTTAATTTCCATAAGTTCTTCTCCGGCTCCACTTTTCCTGTATCGGTTGCAAAAGCTGTGTATTGACCTTTATTACGAGCAACATATTCCCATTGTGCTTCAGTAGGCAGGTCCATAGACGTGCCTACTTGTTGGCCTAGCCATTGGCAATAATCTTTGGCTTGTTGCCAATCCATTCCTGTAGCAATTTCATGGGCGATCTTTGGAGTAAAGAGTTCATTGTAATAGCTCTTAGGTTGTCCTGTTGCTTCAGTAAAAATATTAAAATCTTCTAATGTTGTTTTATAGGCACTCATATTAAAGCTACTCAGTGTTACTTTATGCAGAGTCTTATTGTTACTTCCCGGTGAGAAAGGCAGATGATCAGGTTTTTCGGTATTGCCTTTTGGATTCTTTAGCGCCATGCTATCGGGAACAGTTTTCTCGAGTTCTGGAGTGGCCAGTCCGAAATCGCCCATCAGGTAACTACCGCCTTCAACGAAGATCATATTCTTTTTGGTTTTCTCAACCAATTGTTGAATTTTTTGTTGTAACTCAGGTGAAGGTTTTACAGGTTTGGGATTGGTTTCAGCCGATTTGGCACAAGCACTTAAAGCAATGCTTGAGAATAAAATAAAAGCTATATTCCGTTTCATCATCTTATTAAAAATCATTGGGTTGTATATATTAAAAACCTACTTTATAGCAAAGTTAATTTTCTATAAAGAAGTATTGTGTTAATACCCTTTTGAAAAAATTTAGCTATTTATCTAATAGGTTGTTGAAGATTGGCGACACAGCGCACTCCATACAAACGATAAGTCATTTTATTCTCTTCATTTGATTTGGGTTGAGCGTGTGCTCTTGCAACATTGAGTCCATCTGCCATCATTAAATTATCGGCACCCATAGGGGATGTACTACGCAATACCTTTTCAGTTCCAGACTTAGGCCCTGTTGGGTTTTCAATAGGTGAATGTTTATAATAGTCTTTATCGTACCAGTCATTCATCCATTCATAATTATTGGTGGTAAGGTCATAAAAACCTAATGGGTTTGGAGGTTTTCGTCCTAAAACAGGAATATTTACAGCAGTAGAGGGGCTATATTTCTCAATATATTGATCGTATTGTTCCATACTCCATAAGTTTTTACCTTCTTCGATTTTGCCTGTATTGGTTGCAAAGATAGTATATTGCCCTTTATTGCGAGCAGCATATTCCCATTGTGCTTCTGTCGGTAGGTCCATCGGTGTGCCTACTTGTTGACCCAGCCATTGGCAATAATCTTTGGCTTGTTGCCAAGCCATACCAGTTGCTACTTCATGAGCAATCTGTTGGTTATATCGCTTATTGTCTGCACTTTCGATTTGTCCTGTTGCTTCAGTAAAAATATTAAAATCTTCCAAAGTTGTTTCATAAGCACTCATATTAAAGCTGCTCAGTGTCACTTTATGCAGAGTCTTATGTCATTTCCAGGTGAGAAAGGCAGGTTATTCGGTGTTGTCTTTGGGATTCTTTAGCGCCATGCTGTCAGGAACAGTTTTTTCGAGTTCAGGAGTGACTAGTCCGAAATCACCCATGAGGTAACTACCACCTTCAACAAAGATCATATTCTTTTTAGTTTTCTCAACTAATTTTTGAATTTTTTGCTGTAGCTCTGCAGAAGGCTTTACGGCTTTCTGATTCGTTTCAGGTGATTTGGCACAAGCACTTAAAGCTAGGCTTGAGAATAAAATAAAGAATAGCTTCTGCTTGTTCATTATAAGAAAATTAATTGCTTAAATTTAATTAGAGGGAATCTTAGTCAATCTAATAAAAATAGGGAAGTTAATTTATGTTAGGCAATATTTAATGCAATTTATTACTTTTAAATAACTATTCGTTTTACGAGCAAATATGATAATAAAAAAGCCACTAAAGATTTAGTGGCTTGCTTCGAAAACTAAATCAACTTATTTAATTTTCTTAAAGATAAAATCATTAATCTTATGACCAGATTCTAGACCACGACGCTCAAATTTGGTAACAGGACGCCATTCTGGACGAGGGTAGCTATTGCCTTTACCTGCTAGGTTTTCCAAATCTGGACGATTGTCTAAGATATCAAGCATCCATTCTGCATACGGCTCCCAATCTGTCGCTGCGTGGAAAGTACCACCAAGCTCTAACTTTTGTTCAACCAGTTGCATACGCTCATGAATCACGAAACGACGTTTAAAGTGACGCTTCTTCTGCCACGGATCTGGGAAGTAAAGCTGTACACAGTTAATGCTGTTATCTGGCATTTCACGTAATACTTGAATTGCATCGGCATCCAATACAAATAAGTTCTTTAAGCCAGCCATACCTGCTTCATAGACACACTGTGCGATACCGGGAACATGAACTTCAATCCCGACAAAATTGCGCTCAGGATTTGCTTTGGCCATTAATACCAAAGAACGGCCCATACCAAAACCAATTTCAACGGTCAAAGGACGTTCAGGATGTTCAAAATGCTGGCGTAAATCACCAACAGGGTATTCCAAAATTAAATCACGATAATCTTCTAAAGCAGTACGTTGCGAAGTATTGAGCGGAGCTGAACGACGCATAAACGTCACAATCTCACGGTGCTCAGGTAAATTGTCGAGTTCCGTAATTTGCGTTTCTAACTGATCGTTTGACATGATTCTGGAGATATAAATATAGAAAGGCCGTATTTTAAGTGTTCAGGGGATCAAGTCAAATTTTTAAGGCATTTTATTTAAGAGAAAATTTCTAAAATTGCTTAAAAGTTGTAAAGAAAACTTCATGTGGATGTCACAGAAATTGCATAGCCTATTGTCGATTTGAACATAAAGTAAAAAAGCTATGAAAACATTTAAATTTCACTCGATCGCAATGTGTTTAAGCCTATTAGGTGCATCATCTATATTTTCAGTTGCACATGCACAACTTATGTTTAGCCAATATGTAGATGGCAGTAGTAATCGTAAGGGTTTAGAAATCTATAACCCTGACGAAACAACTGTGAATTTGGCTGATTATGAAATCCAACAATTCAACAATGGTGGAACAGCCAAAACTGCAACATTCCAGTTGCAGGGGACTTTAGCGAGTAAGCAAAAATATTTAATTGGTCGCTCTGAATTACAAGCACAGCTTGGCAATAAGGTAAATCAAGTTGCAGGTTTGTCATTCAATGGTGATGATGCGATTGTCTTGGTTTATCGTGGTACACCTGTAGATCGTTTTGGTCGTATCGGTGAACGTCCAACTTCAGGTTGGGGTACAACTGTTTATAGTATTGCGAATAGTTTTAAGCGTATTCAAACAGAAAATCCTGTTTTGAGTGTTGATCCAACAAGTCCTTTTGATTTAGATCAATCTTGGCAAGCTTGGACTGATCGCAATGATTTCTCAAATTTAACTGGATCAACGACGACACCACCAACGACAGAAACTGTTTCATGTAGTAGTAGCGATACGCCAATTGCAGATTTAGCTCAAGCAACACAAAATCAAACTTATACGATTCGAGGTATCATTACCGCGGATTATCGCTATAACAACGGTTTCTCAGGTTTTTATGTCCAAACTGCGGATAGCAAAGCTAAGGCAAATGTGAGCAATGCGATTTTTGTATATATCCCGGCGAGCAGTGCGATAAAAGGTGGACAAGTGGGTGAAGAAGTGATCTTAAAAGGTCGTCTCACCAGTTATCAAAATCAATTGCAAATTGATCAACTACAACAAGATATTCAAACCTGTAATCTGAATATGGCTGATCAAGTACAACCACTGGCAATCAATCTCCCATTTTCAAGTTTAAGTGATAGTTCAGAAAATTCAGCAAAACGCTATCAAGGGATGCTGGTTAAACTTCCTCAAACGTTAACAGTCAGTGAAAACTATAATTTTGGTCGTTATGGCGAGCTGTCATTGAGTTTAGGACGTTTATTTATTCCAACTAATCTCTATCCTGCATTATCAAATGAAGCAAAAGCTTTAGCACAACAAAATTTACTTTCAAAAATCATTTTTGATGATGGTTATAACAATCAGAATAGAACGCCTTGGTTGCCACAAAACTTTAGTGCATTGAATACATTACGTTCAGGCTATCAACTTAAAAATGCTGAAGGGATTCTAGAATATCGTTTTAATAACTGGCGCGTACAGCCTGTAGTTGGACGTAATTTGCCAGAGTTGGTTGCAAATACCAATCCACGTCAAACAATTGCAGCAAAACAAAGCCAATATATCCGTGCAGCTGCTTTTAATGTCCTGAATTATGACAATGGTATAAATGGTTTTCCCACAGAGCGCGGTGCGACGAGCCAAGCTGAGTTTGATAAGCAGCATCGTAAAATTGTGAGTGCGCTAAAAACAATTGATGCTGATGTTTATGGACTCATGGAAATTGCAAACAATGGCTATGGGAGTGACAGTGCAGTCGCCTATTTAACGAAAGCATTGGGCAATGATTGGAAGTATGTTATTCCAGAGGGACAAGATAAATTAGGTACAGACGTGATTGCAGTCGCGATTATCTATAACAGTAAACGCGTTAAACCTGTCAATAAAGCAGCAGTGCTAGATTTAGGTGATAAAAACCGTAGCACAATTGCACAATCGTTCCAGCCAGTTCAGGGTGGGAAAATATTTACAGTGATTCCGAATCACTTAAAATCAAAAGGCTGTTCAGGTGTTGATTCAACATCTTTGGATGCAGATCAAAATGATGGACAAGGTTGTTGGAATCCTACTCGTGTGAAAGCAGTTGAACAATTAACACAATGGATTGCTAAGAATCCGACTCAAGTTAAAAATCCTAACATTTTGCTGCTCGGAGACATGAATAGCTATGCCAAAGAAGATCCCATTTTGACCTTTGAAAAAGCAAATTATAAAGTTCTGTTAAACGACGCAAAAGTGGGAGAGGGTGCAAACGCCTATAGCTATGTATTCGGTGTTTCAAGTAATGCAGAAGGTTATGGTGGTGCAGGCAACCTTGATCATGCGATTGCAGATTCTGAACTGTACAAACGTGTTGTAAAAGCTTTTGCTTGGCATATCAATGCCGACGAGCCAACAGTCCTTGATTACAACGAAGAATATAAGACAGAGGAGCAAAAGGAACTATTCTACTCTGCTGATCCATATCGTTCATCTGACCATGACCCCGTGATCGTGGATTTGGATATGAAAGGTTCTGCTACGCAGCCTGATCAGAATCCTAAGAATATCATTTCAGAGTTCTTGAATGCTTTATTCTCATGGTTAAGCCAATTATTTGGTCGAGCATAAAAATGAAATCCGTGACATTGAGTAATCTGTTCTTTCATATTTTAATCAATCGTCACGGAATATAACTTGCAAGGCAGAAAAAAATTCATTAATAGTAAGTGTGTAGATATTTTTAGCTTTAAAGTTATTTTAAATGTGAGTCTATATCTGTCTCTCGGGTTTCGTTTGAATGTTCAAGAGCATAAATAGTTATTAGAAAACAAGGATTAGATATGAAGTTGTATTATTCACCAGGCGCATGTTCTTTAGCAGCACATATTATCTTAAATGAAATAAACGTAGATTTTGATTTAGAAAAAGTTGACTTAAAGACTCATAAAACTTCAAAAGGTTCAGATTATTATGAGATTAATCCAAAAGGTTACGTGCCTGCTCTAGAGATTAATCCAGGTTTGATTTTGACTGAAAACGTTGCGATTTTACCATTTCTTGCTCAGCATGATCCTAAACAGGATCTTATCCCGCCATCTGGAATGGGGCGTGCTAAAGTTCTAGAGTGGTTAGGTTATTTAAATTCTGAATTGCACGATGCTTATGCGGTGTTCTTTGGTGGTCATTTAACTGATGATGAGAAAACTAAAGCTTATGCTGAGGTAGATCGTTTATTGAAATATATTGATAATCATCTGGCTGAGTCTGAATATGATTATTTAGTTGACGATAACTTTGGACCAGCAGATGCTTATTTGTTTGTGTTGACGAATTGGTCAAATCATATTGAGCATGACCTTATGCCATATATCAACATTATTGCATTACGTAATAAAGTTGCTGAGCGTCAGTCTGTACAAATTGCAATGCGTGACGAAGGTTTATTAGCTTAATCTAATACGCCATTAAAAAAGCCTCTGTTTCTAGAGGCTTTTTTAATGATCAACAATAAATTATTGTTGAGCTTTTTCTTTAACATCAGCAGCAGTAGATTCTACTGCACCAGCTACGTCAGCAGTTGCATCACGTGCAGCAGCTTCAGTTTTAGCAGCAGCTTCAGCTGTAGCGTGAGCTGTGTGATCAGCAGCAGCATCGATTTGATCAGCAGCATTGTCCGCAGCAGTTGCGATGTTGTCAGTTGCAGTAGCAGTCGCGTTTTGGATATCAGCGCTTGCTTGTTCTGCAGCATTTTCTAAGTGCTCACCCGTAGTTGCACCAGTTTCAGGCGCTTTATCTTTATTACAGCCCACAAGCGCAACAGTAGCAGCGAGACCAAATGCAACAAGTAATTTATTCATTTTCATATTTCCTTTTCGTTGTGGCATCCAACAAGTATGGATAGCGAAAATATAAACACAAAAACGTTGACGAATAAAGTTGAAAATTTGTTGATAACTTGTAAAAACACGCACTTACATCTAGAAATGTAAATGCGTGCACATGTTTTTTGAGTGTTCTGTTATGAACCTGAACGAATCATGTAATCAAAAGCAGAGAGAGAAGCCTTGGCACCTTCACCTGTCGCGATGATAATTTGCTTGTAAGGTACAGTCGTACAGTCACCTGCCGCAAACACACCTTTAACATTGGTTTCGTTACGATCATTGATCACGATCTCACCCCGATTGCTGAGTTCAACCGCACTGTTCTTTAAGAAATCTGTATTTGGTAATAAACCAATTTGTACAAAGATTCCTGCAAGTTCTACAGTATGTTCAACATCTGTGGCACGGTCTTTATATTTCAATGCTGTGACTTGCGAACCATCACCAACCACTTCTGTGCTTAAAGCATTCATGATCACTGTGGTGTTTGGTAAGCTATTTAACTTATCTTGCAAGACTTGGTCTGCACGAAGCTTGGTATCAAACTCCACCAAAGTCACATGCTCAACAATCCCAGCTAGATCAATTGCAGCTTCAACACCAGAGTTACCGCCACCAATCACAGCAACACGTTTGCCTTTGAATAATGGGCCATCACAGTGTGGGCAGTAGGCAACACCACAGGTACGGTATTCTGCTTCACCCGGCACATTCATCTCTCTCCAACGTGCACCTGTTGATAGAATGATGGTTTTTGATTCAAGCTTAGCACCATTCTCAAGTTCCACTTCAACCAAACCATTGGCTGTTTGGTCTGCACCTGTGATCTTGCTGACGCGTTGCAAGTTCATGATGTCTACGCCATATTCAAGTACATGGGCTTCCATATCTTGCGCAAACTTCGGACCAACCGTTTTTTGAACCGTGGTAAAGTTTTCAATATCCATGGTATCCATCACCTGACCACCAAAGCGCTCAGCAACGATACCTGTTTTGATACCCTTACGTGCTGCATAGATCGCCGCTGTACCACCTGCAGGACCACCACCAATCACCAATACATCAAATGCATCCTTGGCATTGATTGCAGCAGCATC
>NZ_JBICJJ010000028.1:0-98481 GCF_043102985.1 Acinetobacter sp. YQ_14
TTTATTGATTAAAAAAATATATGTATGCTAATGTAAAAGATCAAAAACAATAATCTTATAACTATTGAGAAAACATAATGAAAAAAATATTTGGGTTTTAGTATCACTATCAGTATTGATGAATAATAGTATTGAAGCTAAGACCATAACCACATCATTAGCCACTCAGAAAACGGCTGAATATTATCAGCAGCTTATTAAGCAACAGCCGCAAAATCTAGCAGAGTTGGCTTTATTTACGAATTTAATGCCTAAAGGAGCAGATTTACATCATCACTATTCAGGTTCTATCTATGCTGAAACCTATTTGGACTGGGTGGATGCACAAGGCTTTTGTATTTATATCGTTAGTACTGAAAGTAAGAAATTATATAGTATTGAAAAGAATCCCAAAGATATTAAAGGTTTAGATAAAGTAAATTGTGTTAGTGCTGCTTCAGTAAGAAGTCATAATGAGTGGTACATAGGTATTTTAAAAACATGGTCAGATAAGGACTACAGTAATCATTACCATATTCAGCCTCCGCCGAATCAGCAGTTCTTTAATACTTTTGGATATTTTGGAGAAGTATCATCCTATAAGTTTAATCAAGGTTTTCAACAATTAAAACAACGCGCCAAAGAGGAGAATGTCAGCTATATTGAAACCATGCTGACAAGTAGCCCTACGCTTGAGCTATCTGATATTGCTGCATTACTTACAAAAATAAATGCACAAAGTACTGATGAAGAGCAAGCTATATTGATAGAACAAGCACTTGTTTTACTTCGTGCAAATAATGATTTAAATAAAGAAATTAACAATTATTTAAATATTATTGATAATGCAGCTGTAGGCTTGGATGATGATCAGTTTACTTTACGTTTTCAAACTTATGTTTCACGTAATAATCAACCTGCGAAGGTTTTGAGCGGTCTTTATAGTGCATTTGTGGCTGTATCGAAAAATCCACATTTAGTGGCTGTCAATATTGTAGGTCCTGAGAATGGTTATGTGGCGATGCGGGATTATGCTTTGCATATGCAAATGTTTAAAGTATTAAAGAAACAATTCCCTAATGTGAAGCTTGCATTACATGCAGGAGAGTTAGCTCTTGGTATGGTACCGCCTGAAGGCTTAAAATCACATATTCATGATGCAATCAAGGTTGCTGGTGCTCAGAGAATAGGACATGGTATTGATATTGTGCATGAACATGAGCCGATTCATTTACTTGATCTCATGAATAAGAATGATATTGCTGTTGAGATTAACTTAACCAGTAATGCTTTTATTTTGGGGATTAAGCCAAATGAACATCCAATTCAGCTTTATCAGAAGTTTAAAGTACCTTATGTCATTTCAACGGATGATTCAGGCGTTTCCCGTAATAATCTAAGTTATGAATATTTGCTGTATACAAGCAATTATCAACCGAGTAATCAATCGCTGAAAGATACTGTGTATCGTAGTATTCAATATTCTTTTTTAAACGAAGTCGAGAAGCAACGAGAAATCCAGAAATTGAACCAACGGTTTTTGACGTTTGAGCAAAAAATTGCATCAATACCTTAAATGTTGAGAGAGTGTGATTTTAAGAATTTATTTCTTGTTTTTAGAATTATAAAAAGGAAACTTTTGTGCTCAATATCATTGTTCAGTTAATGGGCGGAATTGGTCTATTGCTTTTAGGTATGTCTTTGATGACAGATAGCCTAAAAGCAATGGCTGGTGAAGCATTAAGACAATGGTTGGTTCGATTTACCAACTCCCCAATAAAAGCTGTTCTATCAGGTATTGGCTTAACCGTAGTTGTACAATCTTCAACAGCAACAACTTTAGCAACAATTGGTTTTGTGAGTGCAGGAGTATTAAGTTTCAGTCATGCAATCGGTGTGATTATCGGAGCAAATATTGGAACAACGAGTACTGGCTGGATGGTGGCATTGTTAGGCCTGAAATTTTCTATAGCCAGTTTTGCCTTACCATTGATCGGGGTGGGAGCTTTATTAAAACTATTAGGTAAAGAGAAAATCGCATTTATTGGCTTAACTTTAGCAGGCTTCGGTTTACTGTTTTTTGGCATTCAAATATTACAAGATGCCATGAGTGGTGTTGCTGAATTGATTGATTTGTCACGTTGGGCTGAACCAACATTCATGATGAAATTGATTTTAGTTGCTGTCGGTATTCTCATGACGATTTTGCTTCAATCATCAAGTGCAGCGATTACAACCACATTAGCAGCCTTATCGACTCAAACAATTAATTTAGAACAAACTTTAGCACTGGTGATTGGTCAAAATGTAGGAACGGTTGCCACAGCAATTTTAGCTGCGATTGGCGCGACTACAAGTGCTAAGCGTACAGCCGCAGTACATGTTATCTTTAATGTAGTAACAGCCGTTTTTGCATTTTTTCTATTGTCTCCCGCATTTATGTTGGCTTATCAGTATTTTCAATTGATTCCCCAACTTGATTCTGTGTTATTAGTTGCTGCATTTCATACAGCATTTAGTTTATTAGGTGCATGTATTTTTATGCCACTTTTACCTAAGTTTGAACAACTGATTATTCGACTGCTTCCAGAACAAGAGCCAACGACAACACGTTATTTGGATGAGTCACTTTATAGTGTTCCTGCATTGGCGATTGCAGCAGCAGAGCGAGCATTGTTGAAGTCGATTGCTGATATGTATAAGGTTTTGACTCGAAGCATTCGGGGAGAGATTATTGCTTCATTGGTTAATACAGATGAATATGATCGGACTCTTGCAAAAGTTGAACATTATTTAGAAGAAATGTCTGTTCCTCAATCAAGCAGCGACCAGCATCGATTTATTATTTTGTTGAGGTTAGTGGTATATGTTCGAGTGCTCAAAAATGATCTAGCTGAGGTTGCAAATATTGAATCAATTCAGAAGCAAGATTCCATCTATGACTTAGCACAGCGTTTTGCCACGATTCTTGAGCAAAATATTCATTATTTATTGCAAGAACCTTTTGCAAATTTACCGAAAGGGCTAGTGAATGATCTCACTGCCATCGCTGAAGAAATGAAAGATAAACAGGAATTCGTGAGGCAGAAGCTTATAGAGGATTCTTCTCAAAAAAATGTATCTGCAACATATACACTAGAGCTTTTGGCTGCACAACGGTGGTTAGAGCATTTGGTGGTTCACTGTAGCCGTGTTGCAATCTTATTGGGTGATACAGAGCAAGAGTTGGTGGATGAAGAGCTAAGTTTAGTGGAATAAATTTTAGTTTGAGATACGATTAATGATGATATTATGATTCTAAATATCTACTTTAAAATCATAATAATATGAGAAGAAAACTCTACTTGGATTATGTGCTCTATGCATTAATAAGCTGTTGCTTCGTGGTTGGGTATGCCTATATTCTTGGCGAATCATTTCAATGGTTGTACTTAGTAATATCTTTCATCTTTGGTATTCTTTTCATGACTTTTGTGATTGTAAGATTGCCAATTTTTAATCAGCATTATGCGCAAAGTGCTTATCCACGCAATCTGATTATTCCGACAAAACCTATGAATAGAGCAAATCAGCGAGCAGCGCCTGTGATGTCAAGTTTATTAACAGGTGTCGTCTTAGGTGTGACCTTTTATAGCTTTGGGGTTGAACAGTTTAAAGTTGAATGCTTTGTCGGAGCTATTACTTCAGGTGTAATGAGTTTTTATTTTGAACCCAAAGTATAATTCGCCTAAACATCTAGTTTTTTCATAAAAGATAAAGTTTTCTACTTTTCTCCTCAGCTGACACGCCTATAATGATTGAGAATCATTCCAAATCTAATAAGGAAATAACATGTCTACCGATCAACAATTTCCAATACCTGCCAACTTAGGGATCGCAGTTTATTCAAATAATGCGGAAGCGATTGGTAATACACCTTTAGTTCGCATCAATCGTCTCATTAAAACTGGCGCAACTGTATTGGCAAAAGTTGAAAGCCGTAACCCTGCATTCTCAGTGAAATGCCGTATTGGTGCAGCGTTGATTGCGGATGCTGAAAAACGTGGCGTACTGAAAGCAGGGATGCATATTGTTGAGCCAACTAGTGGTAATACAGGGATTGCTTTGGCATTCGTTGCAGCAGCAAAAGGTTATCCAATTACCTTAACTATGCCCGCAAGTATGAGTCTCGAGCGTAGAAAAGTATTAAAAGCTCTAGGTGCAAATCTTGTACTGACTGAGCCTGCTAAAGGCATGAAAGGTGCTGTAGATGAAGCAGTTCGTTTAGCGACTGAGAACCCTGGACTTTATTTCCTACCACAACAATTTGAAAACCCAGCCAACCCTCAAATTCATGTCGATACGACTGGTCCTGAAATCTGGCAAGCAACCAATGGACAAGTTGATATTCTTGTCGCTGGTGTTGGTACTGGCGGTACGATTACAGGTATTTCACGCTATTTTGAGCAAGTTCAGAATAAGCCAATTTATTCTGTTGCCGTTGAACCTGCTGAGTCTCCAATCATTACACAAACAAAAAATGGTGAAAGCATTACACCTGCACCACACAAGATTCAAGGGATCGGAGCAAACTTCATTCCTAAGAACTTAGATTTAGATTTGGTCGATGAAGTTGTACCTGTAAACAGTGCTGATGCGATTGAATGGGCACGAAAATGTGCTACTCAAGAAGGCATCTTGGTCGGTATTTCTAGTGGTGCAGCTTTGGCCGCAGCCGCTCAGATTGCAGAGCGTCCTGAAAATGCAGGCAAAACTATTGTTGTCATCCTTCCAGATAGTGGCGAGCGTTATTTATCCTCAGTACTTTTTGAAGGTTTATTTGACGAAGCTTAATTGGTTAAGCTGCCAAAAAACCATGCTTTCAAGCATGGTTTTTTATTGAAGTTAGAGTGCTTTCTTCAAGGTTTTTTCATGTCGTTTGACTGAGCGTGCGTATTTTTTTGCTTTGTGGCGTGTCCAAAAACTACGTTTATAACCTGTTGGTCCAACATTGTAATAAGCAACGGCTTTCGACCAACTTCCAGCAGATTTATAGTAACTTGCCAATACAAATGCACCACAATTAACATTGACTGTTTCATCGTACAGATTGCCTGGGCAAGATTGACGCCAATGGCTTGGAATAATTTGGGTTAAACCGACTGCACCCGTTGGGGAGCGTGCAGAACTGTTATAGTTTGACTCTTGGCGAATTAGTGCTGCCAGTAGCGTGGGTGATACATCATAACGATCAGCACTTTGCACAATAATGGGCGAGATACGATTTGCAGTATTGGGTGATACAGAATAAGCAGTTTGTAACCCTGAAGATAGTTGAGTTGAGCGATGAGCAAATGATCCACTTAGACTGCTACATGCACTCATGCTGATGGCAATCACAACAAGACTGATTTTTAAAAACACTGAGCTTAGATTTTTAAAGGTGATATGTTGATCAGACGTAGATGTAATTTGCAAAATATTGAACCGTCAAATGAAGCTCTATGGATGGTATTAATTCAATTTGAATGAGTCAAGGCTGTTATTTTATCATGTTGATAAACTTAAAATTCAGTTTGTAAAAAAGCCCCGACATCCTGTCGAGGCTTTTTCATATTTGGTTTCTTGCCGTTAACTCCTGTCAACGACCACGTCCTGTGCTTCTTGTTGTTCTGAATGAGACTTCCTATCTCTTTATGACTCTCATCATAGAACTATATACTTTAGTCGTATATTCGCCAATCACTGCAACGTGTGTACGTTTAAACTTACAGGGCTTCTTTTAAAGCTTGTTCATGGCGTTTTACTGAGCTGGCATATTTATGTGCCTGTTGCCGCATATAGAGGCTTCTTTTATAGCCTGTTGGTCCTACATTGTAGTAACCCAGTGCTTTGATCCAATCACCTGTAGATTCATGGTAACGAGAGAGAATATATGCACCGCAATTAATATTGATTTGCTCATCATAAAGATTACCTGGGCAGGTCTGTTGCCAAAACTTAGGGCGAACTTGAGTTAAACCAACCGCATCTGCGGATGATTTTGCGTTGCTAATATAGCTTGACTCTTGGCGGATTAGGGCTGCGAGTAAATGTGGTGAGATGTTATAGCGATCAGCAGTTTGTAAAATAATGGGTGCAACACGATTTGCAGTGGTGGGATGAACCGAATAAGCGTTTTGAATGCCCGTAGAAAACTGCTGAGAATGGTTGACTGTTGGTGCTTTAGTGGTGCTACAGGCAACGGTTAAATATGAGCTTAGGAAAAGGATACACAACTTAAGAAACGTATTTTGAAACCGAGAAAAAGAGAACTTGTTGTAAGTTATCATCGTTGAAAAAGTTTAACCATCATATAAAAAACAAGAGGATAGTATGGAGGTCAACTTATTGAGTCAATGGTAGCTGTTTAGCTAAATCGTTTGTTTTTATATATTCAGCTTGATCTAGTACACATAAAAAAAGCCCCGACATCCTGTCGAGGCTTTCTCGTATTTGTTTCTTGCCGTCAACTCCTGTCAACGACCACATCCTATGGATCTTGTTATTCTGAATGAGACATCCTATCTCTTTATGGTTTTATAGTAAGCGAAAAATATTTGGGAGCATATTCGTCAATTGCCACAGCTGGCTGTACGTTAAAACCTACAAAAGATCTTAAAAAGATTCTAACGATCTTTAAGAATAAAATTCACGATTCTTTGAGCAATAGGTGCACAGATCAATACACTTGGAAAAGCAAACATCCAAGCAATAATCCATGCTGACATCCACATTGAAAAAAAATGCTCAATAAAACCAACTGCTTTAAGCGTGGTAATTCCTGAAATCAAAAAAGACATCATACAAGACAAAATGAATGGAAATAAAAGCCTTGAAGCCTTCATCAGTTAACCCCTTGGTATGCACTTAAGGTCAATGCAATGTTTTGCCCAAATAATTGAGCCGTTTTAATATCACCAACATGGAATGCATGAGCTGCACTGGCATGTTCGGCTTGAGCCATTAATCCAGACCATGAACCTAATCGATTGACTGCCTCAGTATAGGCAACGCCATGATGTTGGCTCGGTCGTATTGGATTACCGACCCATATCATACCGTGTTGCATACAAAAGGTGAAAAGTGAAATAAGCGTTGACTGTTTATCTCCTGCAGGAAGAGATGAGACCGTAAATCCTGCCGATAATTTTCCTCTAAAGCTTTGCTTTTTCCATAAAGGGCCAGTGCGATCCATCAGCTGTTTGAGAGGACTAGATACACCTCCAAGATAGGTAGGTGAACCCCAAATTAAAGCGTCATATTGAATAAGTTGCTCAGGCTGATGTATTAATTGTTCGGTTGTAAATAAATCAATTTGAATATGATCGACCAGCGCAGCCCCGAGTTGAATTTGCTCGGCGATAAATCGGGTATGACCTTGGTGACTATGATAAATAATTGCGATTGATTTCATGATTGAGGCCCTTAATTGAATAATTTTAAAAATTTGGCTGCGAGATATAAACCACATCCGAAAATACCGTGGTTGATGAGACTTTTAAGACGGTTGAGCCAAGGCTCTGGAATATTTGCAGCTGCTATACCAGCACCCATAGCAGGTTGCATAATCAAAAAGGGAACTAGCACCGTGATCAGGCCGAAAGCGAAAGCGCTATAAAACTGTGGCTGAATGAGCCAAGTTTCCCCCGCGAAAAGAATAAAAATAAAAGCAAACAAGACGCCGACACTGTAATGCGTACACCAACCCAATAGAGATTCATGTTGAATCTGAGGACTTTGGCTAATCGAGTGATGTCGAGTCTTCCCTTTAAATATCCAACCGATCCAACGGCCCAATAAGGCGAAATTTAAAGTCGGAATATTCAGTTGCATTAGGATGAATAACCAAATATCCATGACAATCGTTGCACCAATACCTAAGACGAGTATCTGAAATAATTGCTCGAAAAAGTTCATGAATTCACCTCAATTCCATCTCTACAAATGTGATAAATTCATTGTGCAAGTTCAAGTCAACTTGAAGTCAAGAGGTATTTATGGATATTGGTGAAGTCGCAAAAAAAGCGAATGTTGCTCCTTCAACTTTACGTTTTTACGAAGAGAAAGGATTAATCAAATCTATTGGGCGACAAGGTTTGCGTCGTCAATATGCCAAACAAGTTTTAGATCAGTTAGCATTGATTGCATTGGGGCGGGCAGCAGGCTTTTGTTTAGATGAAATTGCAACAATGTTTGGACAGGATGGTCAGCCAGAGCTAGATAGAGGCTTGTTGAATGAAAAAGCCGAACAGCTCGAGAAGATGACACGACGGCTACATTTGATTAGTGAAGGTTTAAGGCATGCAGCGGTTTGTCCGGCTGAGAATCACCTGCAATGCCCAACGTTTCAAAATTTTTTAAAAGCCGCAATTGCAGGAGAATATCAGCCGACCAAGTTGTAGCAAAAGTATCCGAGTAAATAGGCATGTCATTGTATCGCCATAAAGATTTCATTTTATTGAAGTCAAAGTTTCATAAAAACTTGTTCTAATTTTCTTAATTTTTTTACCAAACGTATAAAATGATGAACAAGAAAACTGTATTGGCTTTGATCTGTGCGACAACTTTTGGATTAAGCGCCTGTAATGATGATAACCAAGATCAAAATACATCAATAGAAAAAGTCACTGAGCCAACTTTGGTTTCTTTTGCCAAACTTCCTGTTGAAACTTACGCAGCTGGCCCTGATTCTGGTCAAGCTGTTCAAGGTGCTAACGGCATTTATCCACCCTTTAAAGGACAGCCTGTACAAGGTTTTTCTGCTGCACTGAAAAACGATGATGGCAGCTATATGGCGATGTCTGATAATGGTTTTGGTACACAAGATAATTCAGCGGATTATTTACTTAGAATTTATAAGCTAAAAGCTGATTTTAAAACTAAGTCGAAAGGAACTGGACAAGTCGAAGTACACAGCTTTATTCAGTTACGTGACCCGAATAAGCGCATTCCATTTGATATTGTGAATGGCAATACCGCCGAGCGCTTATTGACAGGTGCAGATTTTGACCCTGAGTCTATGCAACGC
Organism: Acinetobacter sp. YQ_14; assembly: GCF_043102985.1. NCBI lineage: Bacteria > Pseudomonadati > Pseudomonadota > Gammaproteobacteria > Moraxellales > Moraxellaceae > Acinetobacter > Acinetobacter sp. YQ_14. The sequence continues at coordinate 9,029 of NZ_JBICJJ010000028.1, forward strand.
ACAGCGGATGGAACATATTGGATTGGCGACGAATTTGGCCCATATTTACTTCATTTTTCCGCTGAAGGTGTCTTGCTGGATGCACCTATTCCATTGCCGAATCCATTGAACCCAGCGCAAGAATTACGTTCACCACAAAATCAATTCAACAAAGCCAATATCAATTATGTTGAACCATTGGTTCCGCAGAGTGGTGGTTTTGAGGGAATGGCAATTTCTCCAGATAGAAAATATTTATATCCATTGCTTGAGAAGCCATTGAAGTCGATTCGAGAAGGTGAGCGTTTATTATTAATTTCTCAGTTTGATGTGCAGAAAAAAGCTTATACAGGACAATACTATTGGTTCGCTTTAGATAGTAAAGCCACGAATATCGGTGATTTCCAGTTGTTCAATGACAAAGAAGGCATCATCATTGAGCGTGATGCCAGCCAAAATAATTTAGGTGGCTATAAGAAATTAATTAAGATCAAGTTTAATGATGCTGCTCAAACGGTAGTGCGTGAAGACTTGGTTGATTTAATGAAGATTGCCAATCCAAATGCTTTATATGGTGCTGCACGAGAAGGTGATATTGGTACAGACCGTGTTTTTGCATTTCCATTTGAAACGATCGAAGATGTGATTATTGAAAATGGTACAACGCTGACTGTGCTAAATGATAATAATTTTCCGGGTTCAACGGGACGTAACGCCAAACTGGCGGATGATAATGAAATTATTCAAATTCGTTTGCCAAAAGCACTATTTTAAACTTTAGGTCAAAAATGGCCTAAATGATCATTTCTCATTTTGGTTGAAAGCGTATACTGATCAGGCATAAGGAGTCGTAATGTCTGAGTCAGTTATACGCCCAACTCATATCGAATATGGTTCGAAATCGTTTACAGCGATTTTATGGTCATTGTTCTTTGCTGGTTTTGCTTCATTTTCATCGTTGTACTGTGTGCAGCCAATGATGCCAATTTTTGCAAAATTCTTTGACGTGACTCCGACACAAAGTAGTTTGCCCCTTTCTTTTTCCACAATTGCGCTCGCAATCGGCTTGTTATTTACAGGCTTTATTTCTGATCGGTTTGGACGTAAACCGATCATGGTGTTTGCTTTATTCCTCGTCTCTGTGCTGTTACTGGTCAGTGCATCTTTTCCTGTTTGGGAAATCTTTCTCACGACTCGTATTTTTATTGGCTTGGCAGTCAGTGGTGTTGCCGCAGTCGCAATGACCTATATTGGTGAGGAAATAGCTCAGAATGATATTGGCTTTGCCATGGGATTATATATTTCGGGCACGGCGATAGGTGGTATGGGCGGACGTTTGATAGCTGGGGTCTTGGTTGACTTTATTTCTTGGCAGTCTGCAACGTATATCATCGGTTTTTTAAACTTTATTATTGCGTGTCTATTTTATTTATTATTGCCGAAATCACAGCATTTTAAACCTTATCCTTTCCGTTTTTCGCGTTTTAAAGCGGCATTTGAACAGAACCTTAAAGATCCGAAATTGCGTATTTTATTTGCGCAAGGCTTTATCTTAATGGGTTGTTTGGTGACTGTATTTAACTACATCAGTTATCACCTGTTAGAAGCGCCATTTCATTTGTCACAAACATGGATTGGTCTGATTTCGATTGCTTATTTAGCGGGTATTTATAGCTCTCCTAAAGCGGCGAAATGGGGCTTTCAGTATGGGCGCGATAAAGTGCTTCCTATTTTACTGTTGACCATGATCGTAGGTTTGCTGATCACCTTGATTCCCACACTTTGGGCGATCTTACTTGGCTTAACGATTTTTACTTTTTCTTTCTTTGCCGCACATTCAACAGCAAGTAGTTGGGTTTCAGTACAAGCCGTACAATATCGTGCAGTCGCATCTTCTTTATATCTGTTCTGTTATTACATTGGTTCAAGTTTACTTGGTAGTAGTGGCGGCTTGATTTGGGAAAATTTTGGTTGGGTTGGGATCAATTTCAGTGTCGGGATGATATTGGTGCTTGGGCTAATTTTAGCGGCTCATCTTAAACGCTTATAAGATATTCTATTTACTAGAATTTGTACTAATTAACTAAATTTTAACAAGGATAATAAATTTGAATCATTTAGAAAGTTTGATTGCGGAATATTATGATTGGAAGGGATATTTGGTTAAGAAGAATCTGAAAGTCGGGAAGTTGAGTCATGGTGGCTGGGAAATGGAACTGGATATTATTGCTTTTAATCCAATTACTCAGCATTTAATCCATATTGAGCCATCTATAGATGCATATTCGTGGGAAATTAGAGAAAGTAGATTTAAGAAGAAGTTTGAGTCGGGTGAAAAATATATGTTTAGTAATGTTTTTCCATGGTTGGATGAAAACACACCCGTTGAGAGAATTATTGTTTTACCTGCACATTCGGCTGGTCGGGATTATTTATGTGGAGCTAAAATCTTTTCGCTAGATGAGTTTATGCTCAAGATAAAGAATGACATTATGAAATGCGGAAAGATGGCAAGAAATGCAATTCCTGAGCAATATCCATTATTAAGAACGATTCAGTTGGTAACGAATGGTTATTACAGGCCTCATTGATAGCTGCGCTTGAAAATTTATAGATTGTGATTAAACTTTATACAAATAATTTGTTATCTCCTTGTTCTTGAATGTTTTATAAACAAGGAAAATGAATGGAATTCATGTTAAAATGATCGGCTTTCATTTTAGGGGCTAAAATACCACCAGCCCCGATAGATGTCTCTCCTTCATCTGCTAGCCGAGATTCGCAAGCCATGTCTACTGCCTACACCATGCAGACCGCGCCAAAAGCGCTGTTTGATTACGACAAATATTGGGCGTCGTGTTTTGAACCCGCACCATTTTTGCCGATGACACGAGAAGAAATGGATCTGCTCGGTTGGGATGCATGTGACTTCATTTTGGTGTGTGGTGATGCTTATATCGACCATCCATCATTTGTATCAGGTGTGATTGGACGTGTACTTGAAGCACAAGGTTTCCGAGTAGGAATCATTGCGCAACCCGATTGGACCAATGTTGAAAGTTTCCGAGTATTAGGTAAACCAACAATCGCATGGGGTGTGACTGCGGGGAATATGGATTCGATGATTAACCGTTATACGGCTGATCGTAAGATCCGTTCTGATGATGCATATTCTCCAAACAATGAAGCGAACAAGCGACCAGACCGTGCGGCAACGGTTTACTGTCAGCGTTGTCGTGAAGCGTTTCCTGACGTTCCAGTGTTATTGGGTGGTATTGAAGGCAGCTTGCGTCGTATTGCGCATTATGATTACTGGTCAGACAAGGTTCGCCGTTCGATTTTAATGGATTCGAAAGCAGACCTGTTGATGTATGGTAATGGTGAGCGTGCCATTATTGACGTCATGCATCGTTTAGCCAAAGGTGAGAAAATCCACGAGATTACGGATGTTCGTGGTACAGCATTTATTATTAATAAACATAACAAAGCATCTAAAGCAAAATTCGTTGAAATTGCTAGTAATGACATCGATACCATTGGACGTGTTGATCCAATTATCAATCCCTATGTGATGACTGAAGATATTGATGGCTGTGAAGTTGAAAAAGAAAAAGGCAACTCACTGGCACAATATCAAAATTTCCAAAAAGAAATCGTTGCTAATCCAATCGTTCGAGAAGGGGATAATTTAGACCCTGATACTCAGATCGTACAATTAAAGCCTGCACCATCAAAAGCAATTAAACATAAGCTGCCACCGCGTGAATTAGCAGTGATTCGTTTGCCTTCTTTTGAAGAAGTTGCTGATGATCAAGTACTTTATGCACATGCGAACCGTATTTTGCATTTGGAAACCAATCCGGGTAATGCGCGCGCTTTGGTGCAACGTCACGGTGAGCGTGATGTTTGGATTAATCCACCACCAATTCCGCTAACGACTGAGGAAATGGACTACGTATTTGATTTACCGTATGCACGTTTACCGCATCCGTCTTATGAGAATGCACGTTTTCCTGCCTTTGATATGATCAAATTCTCGGTCAATATTATGCGTGGTTGTTTTGGTGGTTGTACGTTCTGTTCGATCACTGAACATGAAGGTCGTATTATCCAAAACCGTTCGGAAGATTCGATTTTACGTGAAATTGAAAAAATCCGTGACACTGCACCTAACTTCACTGGGATTATCTCGGATTTAGGTGGGCCTACGGCAAACATGTATCGTTTGCACTGTAACGATCCTGAAATTGAAAAGAACTGTCGTAAACCATCCTGTGTCTATCCGGGTGTGTGTCAAAACTTACATACCGATCATGCACCATTGGTTCAACTGTATCGTAAAGCGCGTGAAATCAAAGGTGTGAAGAAGATTCTGATTGGTTCTGGTCTGCGTTATGACCTCGCGGTACTCAACCCTGAATATGTGAAAGAATTGGTACAGCACCATGTCGGCGGTTATCTGAAAATTGCGCCTGAACATACCGAAAATGGCCCATTATCGAAGATGATGAAACCGGGGATTGGGACGTATGATCGCTTCAAGCAAATGTTTGAGCGTTTCAGTAAAGAAGCAGGTAAGGAACAATATTTAATTCCTTACTTTATTGCTGCACATCCGGGGACCACGGATTACGACATGATGAATTTGGCGATTTGGTTGAAGAAGAATGGCTTCCGTGCTGATCAGGTACAAACCTTCTATCCATCACCAATGGCAACTGCGACCACGATGTATTATTCAGGCAAAAATCCGTTGTCTAAAGTGGCGCGTTATACCGAGAATGTCGATATTGTGAAGGGTGAAAAACGTCGCCGTCTGCACAAAGCATTCTTACGTTACCATGATCCAAATAACTGGCCATTGTTACGTGAAGCTTTGAAAGAAATGGGACGTTCAGACCTCATTGGTAATTCAAAGCAGCATTTGATTCCGACGTATCAACCACAAGGTACGGCTGAAGGTGAATATAAGTCAGCGCGTAAGAAGAATTCGAGTGTTGCTGGGGATTCTGCAAAACGTAATGGTCAACAAAATCAGTCACGTTCGCAGTCAGGTCAAAAACGTCCACAAAAAGGACAGGTTTTAACTCAACATAATGGTTTACCGCCTCGCGAAACAGGTGAGAAAAGACCATTTTCAGGAAAGCCTAAACAAAAAGCCAAAGCACAGCGCTAACTGAACAAAAGAAGGCATTCAATAGAATGCCTTCTTTTTAAGTAATATTGTGAGTTGTGTCACATCGGCTTTAATTTTTCATAACGCAATAGAAACATATACTGACAATATCAACTTGAATATTTACTGCTCGATGATTATAAATAAAAGGGCAGCAAACTTTTACGACTTTGGTCGGCTTGTAAAAAAGGATGAATAATTTTAAGTTTGTATTGCTAAAATGACTTTGCTATCGCTTGCTTTTGACTAAAAAAGTATTGATTAAAAAAATTGGCATCATAGCCAAAATGATTATAAAAAATCTAAAGGATTGGTTAGAAATGTATTATTTCATAACAATAGTAGGATTGCTGCTAATTGCAGCACTTGTGCTTCGGCGTTTACACCAAAATCAACGTCAAGACAGCCCCTTAAAGAGACGTGGTATTCTCACCATTTCAGAACAGATCACCTTGATGCGTCTTCAGGCTGTGTTACCAAGACATACGATTTTAGCGCATGTGTCTTTTGATGCATTATTAACGACTAAATACGCTCATACGCGCCGTAAATATCAAGGTTTAGTTGCTGATTTCGTTGTATTAGATCAACAACATCAGGTTTTGGTTGTGATTGAGATTGTTGATGAGTCTTATGTGAACCGCCTTCATCAAAAACATTACCAAGATAGTTTGCTTGAGCTGGCTGGTTATCGAGTTTTGCGTTATAGCAGTATTCCAACTGAGCAAGAGTTACGTGATGATTTGGTATCTGATCCATTAGAACCCAATACCACAATTTCGACAGTATCAACAGGTATGGTACAAGCAGAACATATCATGAAATATAATATGTTCGCTGCAAAGTCTTAATCTGGCTTCACGGCTGTGACCGTCATTTCAACTAAAACATCAGGTGCATACAGTTTAGATTCTACGCAAGTACGTGCTGGGGGGTGACCCTCAGCAATCCACGCATCCCATACTGCATTCATTGCTGCATAATCTTTCTCAATGTCTTTTAAAAAAATCAACACGGATAAAATATGTGTTTTATCTGTTCCTGCTTCGGCAAGTAAACGATCAATATTGTCTAAGGTCTGCTGTGTCTGTGCAGCCGCATCTACACTGGTATCATCTGCAAGCTGACCTGCCAAATGAACTAAATTTCCTGAGATTGCGACTTCACAAAAACGAGAGGTGACATGTAGTCGTTGCACAGACATTTTATGTTCCTAATAAGAATAGATTTTGTTTAATTGTAATAGATGAGATAAACCTAGAGTGTAAATTTGTTTTAAGTCAAATCCTAAAAGCTTGTATTTCCATCAAGTGACGTTGATAGAAAAATAAAGCACAGCGTTGTTGTGGACAGACAATCAAGCTGCCCAAATTTAAAAATTGAATATTGGCATATCGTAGTTGATTTAAACAGGTTGCGATAGAGCTATGCAGAGGGCACAGTTGTTTCAGTTGACTAATCGTTGCATAAGCGCTGTGATACATATCATTATTCCTTTTTCAATTTTGAAAAAATGGGCGAAATCGCTTCGCCCAATGATGATTTATGTGCTTTGTTGTTCAGATTGATACCAGTTGACATGACGTGTAATGAACATGACGCAGGCGATGAGAATAAAGGAGAGGATGGAGCCAAATAAGAAGGTCTTACCGCTAGATTGTAGTAATAGATACATCATGCTGTACAAAATGCTTAGCAGAACTCCAAATAAAAATGCGGCTTTAAATCCTTTAACGACGAAATACAAATACCATGTGATTAAGCCAATACAAGCGATTGCCGCGATCAGATATGCCCAAGCGAATGCATAGTATTCACTGATTGAAAGCAATAAAACAAAGAATACGCCTTGTGCCATTGCAACAAGTGCATATTGGATGGGATGGATTTTTAGTTGTTTTAAAACTTCGAATAAAAAGAAGCATCCAAAGGTAATAATGATCACCATAACACCATATTTAATGGCACGATCTGTTTGTGTATAGATGTTTACAGGGTCTAGAAATTGAGTAGAAATACCAGAAATATTGGCTCTGGATGCATTACTTTCATATTGATTGTCTGGATTTTCTCTAGAATTGAGCGCTTGATAGAAACATTGGCTATTTTCACATAGGGCGATACGATCCAAATTTCGCTTACCTAAAGCGATATTTTTCCAGTCAGCCTGAAAGTGGTTTTTCTGATTGAGTTTTTTGAATGGCAAACTTTGTCCATCATATTTTACATCGCTCCAATTCCCTTGAGCTTGATAGGTCATTTCATAGCTGGTTGGAATAAAACTAAATTCACTGAGTCCTTCAAGTTCAAACTTTAGATTAAACTTAAAACCTTGTTGAAATTTTTGAATCAGTTCAGGATATTGTTGAGTGGTAATATGCATTAAATCAAAGCTATTTTTTCCTTGGCTTTGTTCATAAAAATCAAATTTATAGGTCTTATTTTCAATGTTTAGAATAGGTTTGGCATTGAGTCCACGAGCATCTTGAATCGGGAAGATGATTTCGGCTTGGTCCCATAGATAATGCCGTTGAGATTTATTATCGATTGCTTTAAAAGAACCTTTGCCTGACATTGAATTTTGATAGCTAATCGCTTTGTAAATTGTGCGCTTATATGTGTTATCGGATACTTTGAATTGCGCACGCCAGTCCGCAGATTCTGCACCTAGAACAATAAAAAGAGTTTGGTTGCAGCTATAGGTTTTCTTATCCTCATCTGTGCATGTTGTTTGGACTTGATAGGGCAATTTTAAGTAAGGTGCGATGATTTGTTGTGGTCGAATTTGTTCATTTGCAATATCATTAATCACTTGTTGTTGATAGCTTTGGCGTTCAGAAACGAGATTGGAAATAAATAGAAGTCCAATATAAAAAATGAAAATCAAGAACAGAATTGCTCCGATTTTAAGATGAATAAAGTTACGGCGCATGGTGGAATCCATTGTCATAGTGATATGACAAGTATTCCAAGGTGATATGCATTTTGAATGCGCTCGATTTGAAGTTTATGTGAAGTTTGTATGAAGTGTTAGTGTGACCAGTACGCCCGAGTGGTGATTCTCTAAGAAATCGAGAGCATTTGCAGAGATATTTTGAATCGTAATTTTACCTCGATGTTGCTGAATAATGTGTTGAACAATGCTTAAACCAATCCCAGTACTACGTTGCTGATTATGTGGTCGAGGCAGTGAAAAATAAGTCTCAAAAATACGATTTATCGCGTATGAAGGGATAGACTCTCCCTCATTAAAAAATAAAATTTCGATCTGATGATTCGCATGATCTTGTTTGAGATGAACTGCTATTTTTCCATCGGGAGGGCAAAAGTCCCTTGCATTATCAAGTAGATTATTTAGCGCCTGTTTCAGCCAAAAGGGATCGGCATATATGCTGCAATATTCAGGTAGTTCCAGTTGAATATGGAGATTTTTGAGTTGTAAGGCACTATTTTGCTGTAAAAAGCATTGTTTTAATAATAGGCATAGATCTAATGTTTGGAACTCAAGCGCATGATCATTTTTTTCTAAACGCGTTAATAAAAGCATTCGTTCGATCAAAGACTGTAAGCGCTGACTTTGCTGCATGATATGTTGTGCAAATTGCTGTTGATCTGCTGGTGGTAGATCATCTTGCAATAGCTCTGCACTGGCTTGAATGGCAGTCAGTGGGCTTTTTAGCTCGTGCGTTAATGTATTGACGTAATTTTCAACATAGGCTTTATCTTCAAGTTTCTCACGCATTTCACTGAGTGCTTGGGTCACTTGATTGAGTTCTTTGGCTGAATAAAAGAATGGAGCTTGATTCACAGGTGCAAGTGCTTGCGCATAACGACGAACCCGATCAATGCTATGTTTAAGCCAATACGCCACTATACTGGCAAGCAAAAGACTGAGCGCTGCTATCCAAAGTGCTTGATAAATCAATTGCTGTTCTGCACGAGCAATATAGGGCTGTACTGACTGGTTGGGCTTACCAATACTGACCACACCGAGCAACTGTTGTTTATAAATGATCGGTGCGGCGATATGCATCACACTGCTATTGCGGTCATCAGGGTTCGTTGCTGTAGAGCGCGCGCCGTATTTTCCTCTTAAGGTTAAATAGACGTCATTCCATTGAGAATAATCCTGTCCAACAGCTTTTCCTTCTGAATCATAAATCACAATGCCATGCTGATCAGTAATATAAAGCTGTTGATTAATTTCTTCTTTTTTATGCTGCCAAATGGTTGCATCAAGTTGACGAGATAATGCAGCTTGAACTTTTTGATTAAATTCAGGCGTATTGACTTGATGTTGATACACATCTTCAGCAATGAGTTGGGCAATAATATTGGCATTTTCGGCAAGCGTGTCTTCAACCACTTGTCGTACATTGGGTTTCACTTGTTGAGTGAGTGTATAAGCGATAAAGCTTAAACTGAGTACAACGACTAAGCTAAAGAAAAACCAAATGCGAATAAAGATGGACATGTTTTAATCCAACTTCATTAAACTATAACCAAAACCTCGATGGGTTCGTATTGGGTCATCGTCTGGCGTAATTTGTTTGAGCTTTTGTCTTAAGCTTTTGATATGTGTATCGACAGTTCGTTCCAAACTATGCTCTGGGTGTTCCCAAATATGGTCCATCAATTGTTGGCGACTAAAGACCTGCTCAGGATGCTGAATTAGCAAAAATAACAAGCGGTATTCATATCGCGTAAGTTGCAACATTTGCCCATGATATTGGATTTGTAAGGCTTGTGGATTACATGACCATGTTGCCGATTGCAAAGTAACGTCAGTTTCAGGAATTTCAAGTGATGCGGTTACAGGCTGTGCTTGAATCTCCATTCTACGCCAAATCGCTTTGATTCTCGCCACGATTTCTCGCGCGCTAAATGGCTTGCTGCAATAATCATCAGCGCCAATTTCCAGCCCTACAACACGATCAATTTCATCGTCTCGAGCGGTTAAAAAAAGTAAAGGGGTATGATCTTTTCTGCGAAGTTGTTTACACACTTCAAAACCATTCATATCAGGTAAGCCGACATCAAGAATAATAAAATCAAAAGTTTGTAATGCACTCATTGCTAAAGCTTGAGTACCCGTATTTGCCCAATGAACAGTCCATCCTTCACGCTCAAGCGCATAACGGAGTGGTAGAATAATCGCAGCTTCGTCTTCAACACAAAGAATTTGTTTAGGGTTCATGATCTCGTTGTAATCAATCGTTTTCTGATTTTATTAAATTGAGTTTATCTGAACTTATTGAGCAATGCAGAAGATTCTAAGAATTTTTATCGCTAGTGGAAATATGTATGAAGGACACCAAAAGTGCCCTGTAATATTCGGATTTGATCGTCACGCCAACCACAGGAGCAGATGCTAAAAGCGAGGATTTCTTTAGCATGGGCAGGTAACAAGGATAAAGTTACTGCGCTGCCTAGAGTACTGAAAACTGGATAAAAAGCAAACATAAATTTAAGTGAGCGCTGTGCTTTTGTGTAAAAAATCAGCACTACCACAATGAAAGTTGGGATTCTTCCTGAGCTTGTTGAAGTTGATATACACCAACACCGACTAAGCGGAATTGAAAATCAGGATCTATATGCATTTCTTCGAGTAGTTGAATCACAACTTGTTGCAAATCATGTTGTGATTGCAAAGGACTTTTAAAGCTCTTGCTGTGTTGTAGCACCTGAAAATTCTTGAGTTTTAATTTGACGTTTACACCACGCGCTGTAAGTTGTTTTTTATTCAGGCTGCGCCAAACTTGTTCACTGAGCGGTTGCCAAGCATGTTGGCATTGAGCAAGGGTATAGTCATCATCAAAGGTAATTTCTTTTGATATCTGTTGGCGTTCACGCTCTGCTTTTACAGGACGATGATCAATGCCTTGCGCATATAAATATAGTTGCTTTCCATATTTACCGAAATGATGAATCAGCACATTTTCGTCAATTTGTTGCAGATCACCAAGTGTATGTAGATTGAGCTGATTAAGTTTTTCTTGAGTAACCTTACCGACCCCTGGAATTTTATTCAGCGCTAAATCTTGGATAAATTTTAGGACTTGATGGGGCTTAATCACAAACAAACCATTGGGTTTATTCCAGTCCGATGCAATTTTTGCCAAAAACTTATTTGGAGCAACACCCGCAGAGGCGGTTAGCCCCGTAACGGCAAAAATATCAGCTCGAATTTGTGTCGCAACTTCCGTTGCGCTCGAAATATTTTTTAAATTTTCCGTGACATCTAAATAAGCTTCATCTAAAGAAAGTGGCTCAATGAGCGGTGTGTATTTTTGGAAAATCTGATGAATTTGAGCTGAAACTTCACGATATTTTTCAAAATGCGGTTCGATCACCACCACTTGCGGACAAAGCTTTTTTGCCTGTCCCATCGACATTGCTGAACGTAAGCCAAACACTCGTGCAGGATAGGACGCTGCTGCGATGACGGCACGAGGATGATGAGAGGAAATGACCACAGGCAAGTCTTTAAGCTCAGGGCGATCTCTGAGTTCGACTGATGCATAAAAGGCATCCATATCGATATGAATGATTTTGCGCAGTTCATTTGCCATCTTGAATGCCTTGTTCTTGTAAAAACAGAAACCATTCTTTTGGTGATTCTGCATAGACATTTAAGTCCACTGCTTTAGGCACGCCTTGAATTTTACCTTGACTGGTATGCTGCCAAAACATCCATTTTCGACCATCTTTCAGTTCAGGTTTTGATTCATAATCTCTCACCCATAAAGGTGTTTGATTAAAATTGCCCATCAATACGATGTGATAAAAGCTTTTAGAAATATAAAAAATGGGCTGTTTACCGTAATGCTTCTGAAGTTGGTCATGCATCACTTGGATTTCTTTAAGCAACTGCTCTTTGGTATAGGTATTAATACAATTACTGTCATATTCGAGATCGATGACAGGCGGTAATGCATCCGTTTTATTGGGCACAGTCGCTATAAAATTTTCTGCTTGAACTTGCCCATCGCGACATAAACGATAGAAGTGATAGGCACCGACATGTAAACCCTGTTCACGCGCTTTTAGCCAGTTTTCTTGAAATTTTCGATCTTTAAAGTCACCACCTTCAGTCGCCTTGAGGTAAACAAACTGATAATGCTGCGGTGAAATTTTTTTCCAATCAATATCACCTTGATGATGAGATACATCAAAACCACGAATTGAATAATCTTTTGCAGATGCTTTCTGTTGGTAGAACAAACCGAAATAGCTCACTAATCCAAGCATGAGTGCTAAACCAACACTGGTGAGCGTTGGATAATACTGGGAAAGTCGTTGTTTCGGTTTTGTCTTGGTCATGGTTGTTCAGTTATGCGATTTCGAGTTGAGTATCAGATTTACAATATTGATCATGCAGTAATTGTACGCGTTTCGCTTTGGGATGGCTGAGTTGGTGACCAAATTGTTCTATAAATCTACAGGATGCATAATTTTGAGCATGTTGTTGATAGTTTTGAACCCAATCTGCTCGTTGTGCAATTCGTTCTTGCTGAACGGGCCATATCCCTTGTCGCAAGCGTTCAACTCCGATGCGCCAAGGTTTGGGACTAATGCGAGCACGAAAACAATTTTGATTTTTGCACATCAGGACATAACAACTGTCCGTTGAAATGGCTTGGAATAAGTTTTGTGCTGGTTCACCCCGAGGATCAAAAGTTTGATGCATAACTAAAATGCGATAACCATTCGGCGTACGATAGACGCGTAAATGCCAATCAGGATGTTGTTGTGAGAAGTGACGGATTTTTTCTAAGGCACGTTGTGCTGGTGTGCCTGTAAATTTGGATTGAATATGGAATAACCATTTACTGATCAGGCCAGTTATAAATAATGCGATGACACATCCAAAGCCGAAGATCCACCAAGAACTCAAGTAAATCGTACACAGGCCGCTCAAGCTGAGTAGGGTAAGAAATACAGTCGTAGCAAGCTTCGAGCTAGGATGATGGATCAGATCAACATCAGCAAATAATACATCAGGTGTATTTAGGCACAACGCTCCGTAGCTATTTCGGGTAATGATGACATCATCCTGTTGGGCAATAATTTCCTCCCGAATCGGTAAACCTTCAGCGCCGTTATAAGCGACTTTATGATCGAGTCGGCGAATCTTTTTGTCTTTTTTAAGTTGTTCTATCGCTCCAGCAACACGTTGTTCAGCATGCTGTTGAGTAGATTCTACGTTTTGATCCGACCAACCAAAGCGTTTAATCGTATATTGTCGGCCTTCAAATTTCATTTTAGTTTTCGCTTCAGCCCAATATCGCGGGATGATCATGTGGTTTTCCTTATTGTCATTGTGAGTGTAGGGTTGATCGTTCTTTTTAGTCTGTTGTGTCTTTGGGAATCTGCCAAAACACAAGTGCTGTAATGATGTTGATACAGCCAAGTGTGATCAATGTGGCATGAAATGCGGTGTCGATGGTCGCTGTTGTAAAATGTTGCTCAAATGTATTGATCAGTGTACCTGCTAACGCCACGCCCATACTCATGGATAACATCATGATCATTGATAAGAAACTATTGCCACTACTGGCGTCTTGTTGTGGCAAATCTTTTAAAGTAAATGTATTCATGCCGACAAATTGCAGTGAATTTAAAGTCCCAAAAATAAATAGATGGAGCACTTTCAGCCAAAGGGGAGTTGCCGCTGTCATCAACGAAAAACTGATGATACATAATCCGACTAGCACCGTATTGGTCAGTAAGAAACGACGATAGCCGACATGCTGAATTAAGGGGCGAACAATTGGCTTCGAGAATAAAGAACCCAAAACAGCAGGGATCATCATTAAACCCGTGATAAATGGCTCAAACCCAAAAGCAACTTGTAGCATCAGTGGGAGAAGAAATGGAATTGCATTGCTACCTAAACGTGCGAAAAAGTTACCGAGCACGCCGATCGAATAGAGTTTGTAGCGGAATAAACGTCCATGGAATAGTGCATTTTGATGGCTATGCGCATGATAGGCATAGCTACAGGTTGCAATCACTCCAACGATTAACAGACTTAGACTGACCCAGTGTGAATACTGCGGTGAGGCAATATTTTCGATTCCGAGAGATAGTCCAACCATGGCAACCATCAATAAAATAAAACCGCTCAAATCGAAATGTTTTACTGTAGGCTCTTTCTGATTCGGCATGACTTTCAGAGTCATGATCATCCCGAGAATACCCATCGGAATGTTAATGAGGAATATCCAATGCCATGTGCTGACCTCGACCAACCAACCACCCAAGGACGGTCCCATTAATGGCCCAAGCAAACCTGCTAAGCTCATTAAGCTCATCGCGGACAAGAATTGCGAACGGGGAATCAATTTGAGTAGTGCCAAACGCCCGACAGGCATCAATAATGCACCGCCAATGCCTTGAATCACACGGAAAAATAGCAGTTGTTCTAGGTTTTGTGATAAGCCACAGCCCAGAGACGCCAAGCTGAAAATGACCATTGCGCTGAGATAAATATTACGAATACCAAAGCGATCCGCCAACCAGCCACTTAACGGAATACAAGCTGCAACGGATAAGACATAGGCCACAATGACACCATGCATTTGCAAGGGATTTTCATTGAGTTGTACTGCCATCGCTGGAATGGCGGTATTAACGATTGTGGTATCCAAGGCTTGCATAAAAAAGCCAATCGACACCAAAAATACCAACAGTCGAAATTCAGGTTGTACAGCTTGATGCGTGGTCGTTGTCATAAGTTGTGACGAATTAAAAGTCAGCTTTAGTTTAAAGCAACTCTGCCTGAAATAAAGCCAAAAATTGTCAAAGAGTCGTCATTGAACTGACATGAAAGTGTCATCGAACTTGCACCTCACAACACTAGATTAGCCATATAAAAGAATTGTATGGAAATTGAGCATGAAATTTAAGATTTCAGTTTTATTGGCAGCAATGCTGTCTGTGGGGTTGGTTGCTTGTAATGATGATAATGACAACCACAACAATACGCCTGAAGTAGTTGAGCCTACGCCTGAGACGATTAAACTCAGTTTATTGGGTCGATATGAAACCAATATATTTGCTCAAAGCGCTGCGGAAATTCCTGCCTATGACGCAGCAGCCAAACGTCTATTTGTCGTAAATGCCCAAAAAGGTTTGGTTGATGTATTAGATGTCTCAGCACCTGAAAAGCCTGTGCATATCGCAGAGCTTTCTGCAC
Organism: Acinetobacter sp. YQ_14; assembly: GCF_043102985.1. Classification (NCBI taxonomy): domain Bacteria; kingdom Pseudomonadati; phylum Pseudomonadota; class Gammaproteobacteria; order Moraxellales; family Moraxellaceae; genus Acinetobacter; species Acinetobacter sp. YQ_14. The sequence goes on from NZ_JBICJJ010000028.1 coordinate 24,385, forward strand.
GCGCCTATTTGACAGATTCAGAAGTAAATAGTGTTGCCGTGAAAAATGGAATCGTTGCGATTGCAGTTCAAGCAGCCAATAAAACAGATGTGGGAGTTGTCGCATTCTTTAATGCGAAGGATTTGAGTTTTATCAGCAAAGTTGCAGTCGGTGCATTGCCTGATATGGTGACTTTTAGCCCCGATGGCAATACGGTACTGGTCGCAAATGAGGCTGAACCGAATGATGATTATTCTATTGATCCTGAAGGTTCGGTCAGCATTATTGATGTGCATAATATTCAACAACCGAAAGCCAGTGTTGCTGATTTTAAAGCATGGAATAACCAAAAAGCTGATTTGATTGCAAAAGGTGTGCGTATTTTTGGGCCAAATGCAACCGTTGCTCAAGACTTAGAGCCTGAATACATCACGGTCTCTGCTGACAGCAAAACTGCATGGGTGACTTTGCAGGAAAATAATGCAATCGCACGCATTGATCTTGCACAGCAAAAAGTAACGGACATTTACCCATTGGGTTACAAAGATCATGGTCAAGTGGGCAATGAGTTAGATGTCAGTGATAAAGATGGATTGATCAATATTAAAACGTGGGCAGGTCTGGTAGGTATGTACCAACCTGATTCGATTGCCAATTATCAAGCCAATGGACAAACCTATTTAGTTACTGCAAATGAAGGCGATAGCCGTGAATGGTTGGCTGATGAAGATGCTTATTTTGCAGGGGACATGACCAAAGGTTATGTTGAAAATATTCGAATGAAACATTTGTTTAATAGCAAAGGTTTCAATGCAGACGGTGATTATCCTGCCCATTTACAGAAGTTTGCGAATGGGGTGAAAGGTGCAAAACTCAACCCAGTCACTTTTGCTTACTGCGGCGCAACAGCGACTGAAGCGGGTGATTGCCGTAAAGACCCAAATCTCGGGCGTTTGAATATCGCATGGAATATGGGTTATCAAACCAATGCCGATGGTTCGCCAAAGTTAGATGCCAACGGTTTATTAACCTATGACAAGCTTTATGCATATGGTGCACGTTCATTTAGCATTTGGAATACACAAGCTCAGCTCGTTTGGGATTCAGGCAGTGAGTTTGAGAAGAAAACAGCAGAATTGTTCCCAGCGTATTTTAATAGTGATCATGAAGAAGCTGCCTTTGATGACCGTAGTGATAATAAAGGGCCTGAACCCGAAGGAATTGCGGTGGGTGCTATTGGCAAAAAGACCTTCGCATTTATTGGTTTAGAGCGTATGAGTGGCATTATGGTGTATGATATCAGCACGCCAAATCAGCCGAAGTTTATTGAATATTTCAGCACACGTAACTTTGCTGAGGCAGATACAGCGAAACAAGGTGATTTAGGGCCAGAAGGATTAATTTTTATTGCAGCTAAAGATGCACCAAACGGTAAGCCGCTTTTGGTGGTGGGCAATGAAGTGAGTGGTTCAACTGCAATTTACCAAATCAACGTGCAGTAGAGTAGACCCAAAAAAAGCGGATAATTTGATCCGCTTTTTTATCTATTTTTGCTTAAACTTCGATATGTGTTGGTGTGCTTAGATTTTTGATGACGCTGGAAATTTGTTCAAGCGTATCGCAGATGATTACTTTCGCGCGATGTTGTGGAGGTAAAAAACCTTCTTCGACAGCATGATCTAGCTGTGCGATCAGCGGATCATAGAAACGATTCACGTTATAAATGATCATAGGTTTTTGATGTTGGTTGAGCTGTCCCCATGTCGCGATTTCAAGAATTTCTTCGAAAGTTCCAAGACCACCTGGCAATGCAATAAATGCATTTGCACGCTCAGCCATAAGCGCTTTACGTTCATGCATGGTTTTTACAATATGCAATTCAGTGAGTTTGCTGTGGGCAATTTCATAATCCAGCATAAATTCAGGAATCACACCAACCACTTCACCGCTATGTTCCAGTACAGTATCGGCGACTTGTCCCATTAAGCCGATACTTGCACCACCATAAACGATACCAAAACCTTGATTGGCAATGTGTTGAGCAAGTTCGATGGCTTTATCACGATAAATGGGTTTATTGCCTGTACGTGAACCGCAATATAAAGCAATAAGAGGTTGAGTTGTTTTTGGGAGAGTAATCGTTTTATTTTCAGTCATTCTTAATACACTATTCATTTCGTTTATTTTCACCTTATCATTTTCATTGTGCTTGTCTAGGCTAAATCACTTTTATGACAGTTTTATGCACATTTTACATACAATGCCTATTTGTCATTGTGAGAAAGAATTTGCAAAAAACATCCACATAAAATAGATGAATTTCACTGGAATCTTGCCTATACTGAAAATCCTTTTATTAATTCATGTCCCTCTATGAGTAGTGGTTGTTGTTGCTCCGCTTTATTCTTATTTCCTAAAAAAAATGTTTTGGCGACGCCTGCCGATCTTTTAAACTTTCCACTTGATAAAAATATTGCTGATTTAGCCGAGGAGTCACATCAATGATTCTGGAATGGATGTCTGACCCCGCTGCATGGGTAGGTTTAGCAACTTTGGTGGTGCTCGAAATTGTATTGGGTATTGATAACCTTGTTTTTATTGCAATTTTAGCTGAAAAGCTGCCACCTGAACAACGTAATACTGCGCGTCGCGTTGGTTTGATTCTCGCTTTATTCATGCGCTTGGGACTACTTGCTGCCATCGCATGGGTGGTGACACTCACTGAACCATTGTTCCATATTTTTGATCATGCTTTTTCTGGTCGTGACTTGATCCTATTATTTGGTGGTGTGTTCTTGTTATTTAAGGGCACAATGGAGTTACATGAACGAATCGAAGGTCACCAAACACTGAAAGAAGAAAACCCCGTACATGCGACGTTCTGGATGGTTATTGTTCAGATTGTGGTTTTGGATGCTGTCTTTTCTTTAGATAGTGTCATTACTGCTGTGGGAATGGTGAAGCATCAAAGTGTAATGATGCTGGCAATGATTATTGCTGTTGGTATTATGCTTTGGGCATCAAAACCGCTGATGGACTTTGTGAATAAGCACCCAACAGTGGTGATTCTGTGTCTTGGCTTCTTAATGATGATTGGTTTCTCATTGGTGGTTGAAGGTTTTGGCTTCCATATTCCTAAAGGTTACTTATACGCAGCGATTGGTTTCTCTGTATTGGTCGAGATGGTCAATCAAACTATGCGCCGTAACCAAGAGAAACTCGTGACGACAACGGACTTGCGTTATCGCACCGCGTCAGCCGTTTTGCGGATGCTCGGTGGTAAAGGCAGTGAAGGGCAGAACAATGAAGCTGAAGATGTTCTGGCAACACAAGCTTATGCCAAAGAAGTTTTTGACGAAGACAATGGTGTGTACCACAGTGTTATGGTGCAAGGTGTTTTAGGTTTATCTGAACGTCCAGTGAAGTCGGTGATGACACCGCGCCCTGAGCTTGAATGGTTAGATTTAGAGGCTGAACCTGACGAGTTAAAAGCACGTTTAATGGCAATGACGCATTCGCGTCTGATCGTGGCACGCGGTGAATTAGACAATATTGAAGGTATTGTCCTGACGCATAAAGTCCTGAATGAATACATCGAAACAGGCGCAATTGATTTTGCTAAGCATTTACGTGAACCGTTGATTGTTCATGAAAATGCGCAAGTGTTGATGGTGATGGAGCAATTACGTCAAGCACCATTACAAATGGCAATTGTGTTGAATGAATATGGCTCGATTGAAGGGATTGCCACGCCGATTGATGTATTAGAGGCGATCGCAGGTGAATTCCCTGATGAGGATGAACTGGAAGCAGCGGCTGAAAGCCTAGAAGATGGTTCAACTCTATTAGAAGGTTCAACCGATATTCGTCACGTTTCATTGTTATTGGGCAAAGACTTGGTTGATGAAAGTGAAGAATATTCAACCTTATCAGGTTATATCTTGTTCCATTTAGGTCGTTTACCTGAAAATGGTGAGACGGTTGAAGCGGATGGTTACTTATTTGAAGTGGTGACGATGGATGGGCACAAAATTGAAAAAGTGCGCATCATCGCTAAAGACAAGCCAGAGCGAGATTAAATACAGTCACGCTTTGTGCGAACAGCTATGCTGTACGTGAAAAAGTAATTTGTAATAGCGGATAGCCTTGGGTTTTCATAGACGAAACTTAAATAGTTTATGATTGATCCCAAGGCTATTTTTATTTGAGAAAGAACCATGACACTGCTAAAAAATTGTCCATGTGGGCGCGGCTTATATGTTGAATGTTGTCAGCCTTTGCATTTAGAGCAGCAATTTGCACAAAATGCAGAGCAGTTAATGCGTTCTCGTTATAGTGCCTTTGCTTTGCAGCAAGTGGATTATATTTTGTCGACCACTGCGACTGGGCAGCAGGCTTATTTAGATCGTGCTGCGATTGCAGATTGGAGCAAATCGAATCAATGGCTCAAACTCGAAGTGGTACAACATCAGCCTAAACTAGATAAAACACATGCCTTGGTCGAGTTCAAAGCGCATTACTGTGATCAAAATCAAGATGGTAAACAGCAGCATATTCATCATGAAATTTCACATTTTGTTTTACATCAACAGCGCTGGTATTTTCTTGATCCAACCTTGGATATGCCAATCACGATGAAACAGCCTTGTATTTGTGGTTCGGGGAAAAAATTTAAGCAATGTTGTGCACAATTCATCTAAGTTTGTCTTAAAATAGCGCACACTTTTACGCCTGATTTAGGATGTAGGCAGATGTTACTCACCGTTATTTATATTATTGCCATTACTGCGGAAGCGATGACAGGAGCGCTGTCAGCGGGTCGACGTAGTATGGATTGGTTTGGTGTGGTACTGATTGCCTGCGTGACGGCTCTAGGTGGTGGCTCAGTCCGAGATGTGCTATTAGGTCACTATCCGTTAACATGGGTGAAGCATCCTGAGTATTTGGTACTTACTTGTGCGGCTGCATTTGTAACGATCATTATTGCCAAGTGGATGCGTCATTTACGTAATATTTTCTTGGTACTGGATGCCTTGGGACTCATTGGTTTTACCATTATTGGTTGTCAAATTGCATTATCGATGGGACATGGCTTTGTAGTATCTGCGGTGGCTGGCGTATTAACAGGAGTGTCGGGTGGTATTCTGCGTGATATCTTGTGTAATGATGTACCTTTAGTGTTCCGCCGTGAGCTTTATGCGAGTATTTCTTTCGTTGCAGTTATTTGCTATTGGGTATGTTTAGAGCTTGGCCTACCACATGATTTGACTGTAATTTTCACTTTAGTTTTTGGTTTTACCTTACGTTTGATCGCAATTTATTTTGGTTTGGAAATGCCGAAATTTATTTATCAAGAAGATGATGCCGAGTCTGCTTCATCTACGGATGAGCATTGAGATTAAAATGGATAGAGAAAAAATTGAGCAAATAAGAAATGAGTTCTCTATTCCGCTTGCATATGCGATAAAGCTTTTAAAAGAAAATCAAAATGATGTATCTGCTGCGATCGTTGGTTACCATAAAGATAATATTCAAAAAATAATTCAGGTGACTGACTGCCAAATTTCAGTAGCACAGGAGATTTATCTGCATTGTAATTTTGATGTTGAACAGTCAATTAGAAAGATTAAGTCACAAGTGATACTTCTTACAACACGTGAAAATCGAAAAAAAATAAAGAATGAAATAGGGTTTATTCTTTGGGCTGAATCTGAAGGTACTAAAACGAGTTCAAATGATATTTTTATTCCAGTACAGGATTTTGATTGCATCCTAAAAATTTTCCAAGCTGTGTCAGCTTCTAATCTACAATCTTCTTTTGATATGTGTGGCGAAAACTATTTTGATCATGAAACGAGTCTCTGTATTTTAAATGAGATAAAGAAAATTCAAACGAATAACTCTCAAATAAATAATTTCTTGGGATTAGTAATCACTTGGTGGAATGAGCAGCTAAGTGATGCTGAATTTATTGTCGTTTATGGCAATTTATGATACATCTCATTAACTCTGGTTTATGAAGCCTTAGATGTTAAAAAGAATTACTACAGGTATTTATCAATCTCATTCGATCGAAATTGATGGTTATGTACCCTTTGATATTCATTTCAATGAAAAATCTCCAGATTTGTATTGGAGAGGCGGTAATGGCCGTACGTCTTTAGTTGAAGTCGGCCTTTTAAAGACTGGTGAATTATCAACAATTACGTTGGTTAGCTTTAGCTGCCATAAGCTGATTCAAACAGGAAAGAATTTGTTTTCTAGTGATTTAGCACAAGTATATTTACCAATTTTTGATGTGTCATCTTGGTCAGATGATTCGGATGATTTTTCTAGTAGATTTAAGGATGCATTTGATACAGAGTTCCAATTATTCATGGGTAAAAATTATATTGAACTCGTATTTTTACCTTTAGAAAATACAATTGAATATGTGTGTGATTGTAATTTCAGTTTTGGTTTTAACGTTAATAATGAATTGATCTCCTTGCAAATCTTGAATATTGATGAAGTTAAAATGAAATTATTCAGAGAAAGTCTCCGATTTGATAGCTAAAAAGTTGGTTCATTACCTTATTCAATTACAAATTCTCCCAACAAGACACCATTTGACGTTTAAACAACAACAAGGGCTTGTCACAACGCTTTCATCCACATAGCATACAAAACATTGACGATAATAAATGAATTTGGATGACTCGCTGAAATGACCAGCCTTGCACATCATGCAACCGAAAACCGTTCCGTAGCTGAATTCACAGAACAAGCTTATTTGAACTATGCCATGTACGTGATTATGGATCGTGCATTGCCACATATCAGTGATGGTTTAAAACCTGTACAGCGTCGTATTGTCTATGCGATGAGTGAGCTGGGCTTAAAATCGACAGGTAAGCCAAAAAAATCGGCACGTACCGTTGGTGATGTACTGGGTAAATACCATCCGCATGGTGATTCAGCCTGTTATGAAGCCATGGTGTTGATGGCACAACCATTTAGCTATCGTTATCCATTGGTTGAAGGTCAGGGTAACTGGGGTTCGCCTGATGATCCAAAATCATTTGCGGCAATGCGTTATACCGAAGCCAAACTTTCTGCTTATAGTGAATTATTGCTGAGTGAACTTGGGCAAGGTACAAGTGAGTGGCAAGATAACTTTGATGGTTCAATGAAAGAACCAATTACTTTACCTGCACGTATTCCAAATATTTTGTTGAATGGTACCACAGGTATTGCTGTCGGGATGGCAACTGATATTCCACCACATAATCTACGTGAAGTGGTGAAAGGTACGATTGCGTTGATTCGTAATCCAGAAACGACAGATGAAAAGTTAGCAGAATATATTCCTGCTCCAGATTTACCAACGAAAGCTGAAATTATTACCCCACCTGATGAATTATTAAAAATTCAAACCACAGGTCGTGGTAGTTACCGTATGCGTGCGGTATACGCTGTCGATAAAAATGAAATAGTCATTACTGAACTGCCGTATCAAGTTTCAGGTTCTAAAGTGATTACCCAAATCGCAGACCAGATGATTGCCAAGAAATTGCCGCTGGTGAGTGATGTACGTGATGAATCTGATCATAAAAATCCAACCCGTTTGGTGATCGTACTACGTTCTAATCGTGTCGATGCAGAAACAGTGATGAGTCATTTATTTGCAACGACAGATTTAGAGTCGAGCTATCGCGTTAATCTAAACATGATTGGCGCTGATGGGCGTCCGCAAGTTAAATCAATTCGTCGTATTTTGTTGGAATGGATTGAGATTCGTAAGCAAACAGTGACACGTCGTTTGCAATACCATTTAAATAAAATCGAAAAACGCTTACATATCTTGGCAGGTCTTTTAATTGCTTACCTCGATATTGATACTGTGATTCGAATCATTCGTGAAGAAGATCAACCGAAACCAGTATTGATGCAGCATTTTGGCATTGACGATATTCAAGCCGAAGCGATTTTAGAACTCAAACTTCGTCATTTGGCGAAACTTGAAGAGATGGAAATTCGTCGTGAGCAGGAAGAGTTAGAAGCTAAAGCGGCCATTATTCGTGAGCAATTGGCAAATCCAGAATCTTTAAAGAATCTAATCATCAATGAATTAAAAGAAGATGCGAAAAAGTTTGGTGATGATCGTCGCTCTCCAATTGTTGCGCGTGCAGAGGCCGTACAAATTAAAGAGCAAGATTTATTGCCAGCAGAAACGGTCACAGTTGTCCTCTCAGAGGCAGGTTGGGTACGTGCTGCGAAAGGTGGTGAGGTCGATGCAGCGAATTTAAATTATCGTGCAGGTGACCAATATCTCAGCCATGCGGTGGGTAAAACCAACCAGCGAGTCTACTTCTTAGATGAGACGGGGCGAAGTTATGCTTTGCCAATCAGCAGTTTGCCTTCGGCTCGAGGACTTGGTGAACCGCTTAGTTCTAAATTAGCGCCAGCCAGCGGTGTGTCATTTATCCAAGTGTTAACAGGTGATAACAGCCATGACATTCTTGCAGCAAGCACCAAAGGTTATGGTTTTAAAACGCAAATTGCACAGCTTGATACTAATGCAAAAGCGGGTAAGGCTTTCTTAACAGTAACGGACAAAGCAACAGCTTTACCATTGTTGCCAATTCATCAAGCAACGCATGTTGCAATCCTGAGTTCATCAGGTCGTTTGCTTATTGTTGATTTAGCAGAGTTACCTGTACTGAATAAGGGTAAAGGTAATAAGTTGATACAACTTGATGAAAAAGAGCAAATTTTATCCATGACAACCCTGAATTTAGATGAAATAATCCAAGTCGCTGCAGGACAACAGCATCTAAAACTGAAAGGGGATGATCTCCAAAAATATATAGGAAAAAGAGCAACAAAGGGGCAACTTTTACCACGGGGATATCAAAAAGCAAATAGACTCTTCATTCAGAGATAAGGCTAGTATTCTGTGTCACAAATACGTTATATATGAAATGTATTCATATTGTTTGAATAGATTGACAGGGCAATGCAAAAAGTTAAAAAAAATGTTTTGTCATGGAAAGTAACGTTGTTACATTTTTAAGGATTACCACTCGGAGATAATGGCATTATGGAAAAGATTTGGTTTGCTGAATACCAAAAGACAGGAATTCCAGAAACAGTTGCGCTGCCTGCTGAAAACACCTCACTTGTTGATATTTTTGAACGCAATTTCCAAAAATTTGGTTCACGTGATGCCTTTATCTTCATGGATAAAGTTTTAACGTACAATGAATTAGAAGTCGCTAGCCGTAAATTCGCGACATATTTACAAAGCCTTGGCTTGGCAAAAGGAACACGTGTTGCGGTGATGATGCCGAACGTTTTCCAGTATCCTGTGGTTGCTCTTGGTGTATTCCGTGCTGGTTTAGTACTTGTCAATGTAAACCCACTTTATACAGCGCGTGAGCTTGAACATCAGTTAAATGACTCTGGTGCTGAAGCATTAGTGATCATTGAAAACTTTGCTAGCGTTTACCAAAGCATTATTGGTAAAACACCTGTGAAGCATGTTGTGGTTGCTTCTGTAGGTGACATGCTCGGTACATTAAAAGGAACAATTGTAAACTTTGTTTTACGCAAAGTACGCAAACAAATCCCTGCTTGGAATATTCCAGGTCATGTGAAATTCAACACGGCTTTAAACAAAGCTAACCCTAGCAACTATAAACGCCCAAGCTTGACGTTAAGTGATACGGCTGTATTGCAATATACGGGTGGTACTACAGGTGTTTCTAAAGGTGCTGAGTTAACTCACCGTAACCTTGTATCGAATCTATTGCAATGTGATGGTATTTTCTCAAGCAAATTCGGTACAGGCGATGGCGCTAAAGATGATCGTATCGTGTGTGCATTGCCGCTCTACCACATCTTTGCATTCATGGTGTGTGCACTTTATGGTATGTATAAGGGGCAAGCAAATATCTTGATTCCTAACCCACGTGATTTACCTGCTGTAGTTGGTGAATTACGTAAATACCAACCATCATTCTTCCCTGCTGTAAACACTTTGTTTAATGCTTTAGTGAACAACGAAGAGTTTAAACAACTTGATCACAGCAAATTGAAGATGGCTATGGGTGGTGGTATGGCTGTGTTGCCATCAACTGCTGAAGCATGGAAAAAAGTTACAGGCACAATCATTATTGAAGGTTATGGTTTATCTGAAACTTCGCCAGTTGCGACTGCGAACCCACCTGCAACAACTGAATTCAGTGGCACTATTGGTATTCCATTGCCATTAACGGAAGTTGTATTACTTGATGATGATGGTAATGAAGTGGCACAAGGTGAACAAGGTGAGATTTCAATCCGTGGTCCTCAAGTCATGAAAGGCTATTGGAACCGTCCTGATGAAACTGAAAAGGTAATGACCAAAGATGGTTTCTTCCGTACAGGTGACGTCGGTGTTATGGATACACGTGGCTACTTCAAGATTGTAGACCGTAAGAAAGACATGATCTTAGTTTCTGGCTTCAATGTTTATCCAAGTGAAATTGAAGAAGTTATTGCGAAACATCCAAAAGTATTGGAAGTTGCTGCGATTGGTGTGCCAGATGAAAAATCAGGTGAAGTACCTAAATTATTCATCGTGAAGAAAGATCCATCTCTAACGACTGAAGAAATTCTTGCTTACGCGAAACAAAACTTAACAGGCTATAAATGCCCACGTTATGTTGAATTTATGGAAGAATTGCCAAAATCAAATGTTGGTAAAATCTTACGTAAAGATTTACGTAAACCAGCTTAATAAGCTTAGCCTCCTGCTCAAGCAGGGACGCTAAAAAAACGCCGCAATTGCGGCGTTTTTTTATTTTATTTTTATTTTGGGTTATTCGATTTCATGAGCCAACGGTCAATATAAGGACGACCAATCCCTACAATGCCAACAAAAACCAGCATAGTGGCCAATTGAAAGCGTAATCGAGTAGGATCAATGCCATTAAAACTAAAATAATTATCTACAACAGCATAGATGGCAATCGCAGTTAACCAATGCCAAAGCGTCAAACGATAAATGCCAACTGCATAGAAAGCGATGCTGAGGATCACAAAAGTGCCGAGTGTCGATTGCCAATTCAAATTTGCACAAATCACACTCAGCAGAAAAGCGACAATAGGCAAAACCACTTTGAGTACACGATCAACCAAAAGCTGATGTTGGCGTTGTTGTGCAAGCACATCAAACATTTCTTTATGATCTTGCTTTTGCATAGAATGACCTTAAAACAGTATGAAAAGACACAACTTTTGCACAAACTTGCTGTGTAAAAGAAACGCTTGTTGAACAAGCGCAAATGAAAGTTCAATAAATTGTAAGTTATGATAGCATGATCAGAAGAACTTCAAATGATGGATGTCAGCATGCAAGGTATTAGCGGCATTATTTTGATTATTATCGTCGCATGTTTGTTGCCGTATGTTTTTACCTTGATTGCAAAATCAAAAGGTGGTTTCCAAGCGCAAGACAATCAAAATCCTCGAGATTTTTTGGCCAAAACGACAGGTTTGGCAGCAAGAGCAAATGCTGTACAGCAAAATAGCTTTGAAAGCTTACCGCTATTTATTGCTGCAATTTTAATGGCAGAATATATGGTCATACCAGAGTGGTTCATTCTGACTCTAGGTTGGGCATATATCGTATTTCGAGTGATCTACGGGATTTGTTATTTAGCAAATCTAGCGACTTTGCGTTCCATTATTTGGTTTTTTTCGCTGCTTTGTCCAATTTTCCTATTTGTGATCACCATCAAAATGATATGAGACATGCTAGGGATAAAAAACGCTAGCTCTCAGTTTATCTAGCATCATTTTTACTGTATTCACGTTATAATCTGTCCGATTTACATCTGACTTCACAATATATACGAGTGTTGATATGAGTTATAGCAATATTCCTGCGGGTAAAGACGCACCAAACGACATCTATGTCATCATTGAAATCCCTGCAAACGCAGCGCCGATTAAATACGAAATCGACAAAGATTCAGATGCATTATTTGTAGACCGTTTCATGGGTACAGCAATGTTCTACCCAGCAAACTATGGTTATGTACCAAATACATTGTCTGAAGATGGTGACCCATTAGACGTGCTTGTTGTAACTCCACATCCTGTTGCTGCTGGCTCTGTAATCCGTTGCCGCCCAGTGGGTAAATTAAAAATGGAAGATGATGGTGGTATCGATGCGAAACTAATCGCTGTTCCACACGAAAAATTATCTCCACTTTACAAAGATGTTCAAGAATATACTGATCTTCCACAATTGTTGATCAGCCAAGTTGAACATTTCTTTGCTCATTACAAAGATTTAGAGCCTGGTAAGTGGGTAAAAATCAGTGGTTGGGAAGGTGCAGATGTTGCTAAAGCAGAAGTACTGAAAGCAATCGAAGCTGCGAAGAAGTAATAAAACGATTTAATTAGGTTTTATAGATTATAAAACCTAATCTGGTCGATAAAAAAACCTCCATTCAATGAATGGAGGTTTTTTTATAACTCGATCAAATCGACTGCGAATTAGAATAATTTCACAGGAATATCGAGCCAAATACGCCATTCATTCGTATCGCCGATGTAACCAGATTGGTATTCATCGCTTGCACGGTAATAAGAGTGACGTAAACGTAAGCTTGCATCTTTAGCAAAACCAGATTGAACTGTGTACTTCACTTGGTTGAAGAATTCACGTTCAGTTGCATTGTCTGCTGTACGTACACGACCAATTACATCGCCACCAGCATTTTTAACTGCTGCGTTTGTGTCGATATCCCAGCCGTATACAAATGCTGTTGTCCAGCTTAAGCCTGGTACGCCGAAGCTACCAAAATCAAGGCTGTATTGAAGCTGAGCTGATTTTTCATCGTTACCGATAAAGTCAGAAAGGTATGAGTTTGGCATGTAAATCGTTTGGTGACCGTCACCTACGCCTTTACCAAGACCATAGTCGTAACCAGCATTACCACTGTTTTGTTGGTATGCAACCATCACTGTATGTGGGCCAGTATTATATGTTGTAGAGATTGCCCAAATAGAGTTTTGGAATTTATCGTCTACAGAACCGATATACGAATATAAGCTATCATTTGCTTTACGATCCCAATCAGTATGGTAACCACTGAAATCATAAGTTAATGAGCTGTTGTTCGCTAAAGCTTGTTTGTAGTTTACGTTTGCGTAATGACGTTCTAAACGATCTTTGATATCAGTACCATAATAAGAGGTATTAATCTGATCATTTACTTTGTATTTCGCACCCCAAACAACAGCGCTATCTAATTCGTTACCGTCAGATTTAATTTGGTCAGAATATTGATTCTTCGTAAATTTACCAGCAGTAAGTTCTAGACCATCGATTTCGCGGCTGTTCACAAGAACACCTTCGAAATACTCAGGAACTAAACGTGCAGTGTTACTTGCAAGTACAGGAAGATCTAAGATCTGAGTACCGTAAGTTGCAGTTGTATTAGAAACGCGTGCTTTAACAAAACCGCCACCACGAGCCCAATGGTCATAAGCTGAACCATCTGGGTGTTTAGGGATCATACCGTTACCAGCATTATTGTTTGAGCCTAACTTGAAAGAAGCATCGCCAATAATACCAGCACCAAAGCCGACAAAACCTTGAGTAAAACCTGATTCAAGTTTTACCATCGCCGTCTGAGCATATGAGCTAGTGTCTTCGACACCATTTTTCTTGTCACGACTTAAATAACCAGTACGGAATAAAATATTCCCTTTGGCATCTTCAACAAATCCTTTTGCTTCGCTTTGTTCGCTTGCATATGTTGAGGAGATCAATGCGGCATTAATCAAAACCGCCAATGTAAGTTTCTTTGCCTTTGGCATAGGTAGCCTCATAAATAAAAAAATAAATTTCGATCAAAACCGAAATTTTGACCAATTGTATAAGTTATACATAAAAAAGATAGATTTTTATTAAAAAATTTTAATTATTTTTAAATAAAATACATATATGATTTTATGATTTATTTCTTGTTTAAAAAGCAAGCTAATTAAAATTAAGATATTGAATATTATCTATATTTAACATTATATTGAATGTAATTTGTGTTGGTTATTTTTTGATTTATTTCTACAAAAATACGTGATTTGTTCAAGTTTTTCTCCTTTATATTTAAGTATTTATTTTTTCTTTGATTGAAAATTATTCTGCTGATTTGCAAAAAATGACATCCCGATGAATGGCAAATTGTTGAGGATGAAAAACAAACAGTTTGTTCAGTTTTGTTTAAGTTTTTTAAGATGCACTTTTTTTGATCACTTTGGTCTTAATCGCTAGAACAGTTGTATTTTAAATACTCTGAGTGAAGCTAAATTTTTATTTTGCATTGTTTTTGTGCAAAAAATGGTCTGTTTTTTTGTGGTGCGTCGAAATTGATCAAAAATAATCATGATATTGAGTTAAGGGAGCATTAAAAGCGCACAGCTTCTATAAGTTTGGCACTTTTATAGCACAAGACTTAGATTTGATCAGGGTTTTTAAAAGTTGGCACAGCATTTGCTAATTACAAACGTGATGCAATTTAAAACATAAATCAGTCGAATATCCATCATGGGGGAGATCAATATGATGAAATTTGCATGTAAAGCAATCGCGATGAGTATCATTGCTGTAACTTCATCTTTTGCTATGGCTGAAGAAACAACGACATTATCTCAGTACGGACTTAGCTTTTCAGGAAATGCTGCATTAACCACAGATTATCGCTATCGTGGTATGACTCAAACTCAAAGTGATCCAGCCGTTCAAGGTGGTTTTGCGTTATCTCATTCTTCTGGTTTATATGCTGGTGTATGGGGTTCAAATGTAAACTTTGGTTCAGCTGACCCGCACTTAGAATTAGATCCATATATTGGTTATACAACTGAATTGCCTTTTGCTGGCAAGCCAACTTTAGATGTTGGTTTATGGTACTACGGCTATCCAAGTGCGTCAGATTTCAACTGGCTTGAGCTATACGCTAAATTAGGTTTCAGTGATGTTATTGCTTCTGGCGATAGCTTATTAGCAAGTGTTAATTATACAAATGATTTCTTTGGTTTGGATGAAGATGCTTGGTATTTAAACGCAACGTATACAGTACCTTTTGCTGACACAGGTTTTGGTGGTGTCGCAAGTATTGGTTATACAACAGCGGATAACTATGACTTCAGTGATAATGGCAGTAAAGATGACAACTACGTTGATTGGAAAGTTGGCGTAACTTATAGCTTCAAATCTATTCCTGATTTCTCAGCTGAACTTGCTGCTGTAGGTACAAATATTGATGCTGATATGCAACCTTACAAACGCGGTGTAGAAACGGGTGCAGTATTTACATTAAATAAAACATTCTAATTATTTAGAAAACTGAAAAGCCAGCTGAAATGCTGGCTTTTTTGTGCGGTGCATAATTAAAAAAATATTAGTTTCATTTTCTTTATAACTATCTTGGAATGTCTTGATTGCAGGCGTGAATATTTCATTTTCTGCCATAATATTTAAGGTCGTGACTTTATGCGCTAAAAAGAGCAGGTTCGCCCTAGTTTGGTTGCATGTATAAAAACCGCATCATGATAAAAGACTGGAGAATAGCTATTTAGTCTCTTTGTTTTATTCAAGTTTCTGTTAAATATAAGATATTATTTATTTTTAATCTTTTTTTAATGTTGGCACAGCAATTGCTAATTACATATTGATGCAATTTTAAACAGAAATCTGTTGAATATCTAAATCTAGGGGGAGATCAATATGATGAAATTTGCAGTCAAGGCATTAGCTTTAAGTGTTGCAACATTAACATCAACTTTAACAATGGCTGAAGAGAGTAAGCTACCATTTCCGGGAACAGTTTCTGGAAATATCAGTGTGATATCGAGCTATAACTTGCGTGGTATTACTAACTCTCCAGAAAATAGCGGTGCAGCTGTACAAGGTGGATTGGATTATAGCCACAAGGGTTTTTATGCAGGTTATTGGTTTTCAACGTTAGATTATTCTTATGCTTGTCTAAACCCTGACTGTAAAGATGTCGATGCGAGAGATTCTTTTGAAAGTGACTTTTATGCTGGTTATAAGGGCAATATCACTGAAGATCTAGGCTATCAAGTGGGTGGGACGATTTATTATTATTATCCGGGATGGGAGTCTACAGGTTACGAAACCATTGTTGGTCTAAGTTATAAAGACTTTGGTGTGACGGCACAAACTTTATTAAACAACGTTACTTTTGGTAATAAAGGAGATACTTATTTCCTCGCGACTTATGCGCCTGCATTACCTGCTGGTTTTACGGGTAAAGCACAACTGGGTGCCTATTATTATGGCGATGATGATGAGTTTACTGCAAAAACAGAGCATAGTTTTGCTTTCCGTCATGCGACATTAGGTTTATCTCATGCTTTAGGTGATACAGGTGCTAACTGGAGTCTCGATTATATTTTAGGAGGCTATGATCGTTCTGATATCAAACAAAAAAATAAAGTGGTTTTAGGATTAGCTTACGCTTTTTAATAATAACAATAATGAAAAGCGACCAATATGGTCGCTTTTTTTATGCCTGATGCCCTCGATAGGACAATGCTTCTGTTAAATGTGAGCTAGAAATCATTTCACTCTCAGATAAATCAGCAATGGTTCGTGCGACACGTAAAACCCGATGATAAGCACGAGCTGAGAGATTCAGACGTTGTTGAGCCATTGCCATGATTTTTGTTGAGCTGTCATCAAGTAGCGCATATTGCTCTAATAAGTTCGGTGATAACGCTTGATTTAAACACTGCTGTCTTTGCAGTTGTTGTTGATAGGCTTTAATCACACGTTGTCGCACTGTTTCAGAGTTTTCAGTTACTGCTCGATCTTGTAATTCGGTGGCCTGCAAAGGCGGAACATCAATATGTAGATCAATTCGATCTAACAAAGGGCCAGAAATCCGATTTTGATAACGCTGAATACTTTCTGGTGAGCATTGACAGCGACTATCTTGGTTGAATGCGTAACCACAAGGGCAAGGGTTCATTGCAGCAATGAACTGGAAATTTGCAGGAAAAGTCATTTGTCTTGCTGCGCGTGAAATCACAATTTCTTTGGACTCTAAAGGCTGACGCAGCACTTCCAGCACTTTTCGATCAAACTCAGGTAACTCATCTAGAAATAAGACACCTAAATGTGCAAGGGTAATTTCACCTGGTTTTGGCTGTGAACCGCCACCCACCAATGCGATGGCTGATGCTGTGTGGTGCGGGGCGCGAAATGGACGTTGTCCAAAGGTATGTTGGGCATTTGCAACCGAATAGATACTTGCGACTTCTAAATTTTCATGGGCAGCTAAGGGTGGCAAAATTGAGGGTAATCTTGATGCGAGTAAGGTTTTCCCTGTACCTGGAGGCCCTTTAAATAATAGTGAATGTCCTCCCGCAGCCGCAATTTCTAGCGCTCGACGAGGACGCAATTGTCCTTTTACATCGGCAAGATCAAGTTGATAGCCAGCAGAAGTGGTTTCTGTTCTTTGTGGTGCGGCTTCTATCTTGGAGTTGCCCAAAAAATGTGCACAAACATCTTGCAGATGTTGTGCAGCATAAACCTCAAAGTTTGGTAACTGATTGGCTTCTTCTACATTTGATATTGGTAGTAATAGGCGATGTTGAGCTTGTTGGCATGCCATGGCAATCGTTAAAGTACCTGACACTGGTCTTAAGTGCCCATCTAGTGCAAGTTCACCAATAAATTCAAATCCTTCAGTGCAGTTTTCAGGTAGTTGACCTGAGGCAACGAGGATGCCAAGTGCGATAGGTAAATCGAGTCGAGAGCCATCTTTGGGTAGGTCTGCGGGTGCTAAATTGATTGTTAAGCGCTTGGTTGGAAACTGAAAACCACTATTGATGATGGCTGAACGGACTCGATCTTTACTTTCTCTGACGGCAGCTTCTGGAAGTCCGACAATTGTTAAAGATGGAAGCCCTGAACTAATATGGACTTCAACCTCGATTTGAGGAGCATTCAGCCCCAATAATCCCCGCGTATAGATTTTTGCAAAAGACATTTTATTATTGTTCCATCATGGTGCTTTATTTTTAGTCACTTTAGGGTTTAATTTGCACTGTGTTGGTGCTTATTTTTTGTTCTGCACCATTTCTTCAAGTGACTTCATTTGTTGTTGTAATTCATTTAAGCGTTGATTGGCTGAATTAAGGGCAGTTCTTTGACGTTCTAGCTCTTGCTTTGATACGAGATCTAATTTTTCGATGCTTTCATTTAAAAGGGCACGTAGGTTTTTTTCTAAATCTTTTTTTGGTTGATCAACTTGCTGCAAAATTGCTTGTAAAAGAGTTTCAATCATAAAGAGCTCAATAGGTTATGTATATTTGCTGCTCAGTGTATCACTGCTTGTATTAATCCTCTAGCGCTGTTGAATCAAGCGCGATAGATAACTTAGAAATATCGCTAAACTTTGGCAAATGAAACTTATTTTCGATTGTATGTCTACATCTTGAAGCCTAAATAGGTTATAAAGAAAGCTTGTGCTAAGTATTTAAAAATCCCCAACCTTTAAATATTGGCATGAAAATTGAACATAAAACCTTACTGGTGAAAATAAGCCGAAGGAAAACAAACATGAAGCTTGTAACTGCAATTGTAAAACCATTCAAATTAGATGATGTGCGTGAAGCACTCTCTGATATTGGTGTTCAAGGGATTACCGTAACTGAAGTCAAAGGTTTCGGACGTCAAAAAGGTCATACTGAACTGTATCGTGGTGCAGAGTATGTTGTTGATTTCTTACCGAAAGTAAAAATTGAAATTGCAATTAGCGATGAAATGGTTGATGCAGTCATTGAATCGATTACTCGTGTCGCAAGCACAGGCAAAATTGGTGATGGGAAAATCTTTGTCACGAATTTAGAGCAGGTTATCCGTATTCGTACTGGTGAAACTGGGCCAGATGCTGTCTAAATTGGCATAAAGTTTGCTGAGTTAGAAATTAAGAGAAATAGCTCACAAAATAAGGTTGGGGGACACGAATGAAAAAAATGCTTATGGCGCTCAGTCTATCTGGCGCACTCTTAGGTGGTTCAGCTGTTGTTTGGGCAGAAGATGCTGCATCAACTCCAGTGACTGAACAAACTGTAGCAGTTGCTGATACTGGCGCTGCAACTACAGAAGTCGTTGCAGTAGAAGCACCAGCTCCTGAAGAAGCTGCTCCAGCGGCTGAGGCGACAGTAGACACAGGCGATACAGCTTGGATTCTCGTTTCAACAGCACTCGTTCTGTTGATGACTATTCCTGGTTTGGCTCTCTTCTACGGTGGTATGGTTCGTAAGAAAAACGTTCTAAGTACTATGATGTTCAGCCTTTCTGCGGCAATTTTAGTTAGTTTAATTTGGGTAATCGTAGGTTATTCACTCGCATTCTCTGGTTCAGGCGCATATGTTGGCGACCTTGCCAAGGCAATGTTGAATGGGGTCGCATTTGATGCCTTGAGTGGAACGATTCCTGAAAGCTTATTTGTTATTTTCCAAATGACATTTGCGATCATTACTGTAGCGATTATCAGTGGTTCGATTGCAGATCGTATGAAATATTCAGCGTTCATGGTTTTCATCGCAGTATGGGTGATATTGGTATACGCACCAATTACTCACTGGGTATGGGCAGCTGATGGTTGGTTATTCCAAGCAGGTGCATTAGATTTCGCTGGTGGTACAGTTGTACATATCAACGCGGGTGTTGCTGGTTTAGTTGCAGCATACATGTTGGGTAAACGTACTGGTTTAGGCCGTGAATCAATGGCGCCACACAATCTTACTCTTACTGTTATCGGTGCAAGCTTGATCTGGGTAGGTTGGTTCGGCTTTAACGGTGGTAGTGCGTTAGGTGCTGGTGCTCGTGCAAGTATGGCGATTTTAGTAACACAAGTTGCTGCTGCCGCTGCTGCATTCTCTTGGTTAATCGTAGAACGTGTAATTCGTGGTAAAGCATCTGTTTTAGGTGGTGCTTCTGGTGCGGTTGCTGGTTTGGTTGTGATTACACCTGCTGCTGGTTTTGTCGGTGTAGGCGGTGCTTTAATCATGGGCTTAATCGGTGGTGTAGTTTGCTTCTGGGGTATTACAGCATTGAAACGCTTCCTTAAAGCAGATGACGCTTTGGACGCATTCGGTTTACATGCTGTTGGTGGTATCGTTGGTGCGGTTCTTACAGGTGTGTTCTACAGCGATGAAATCATCAAAGCTGCTGAAGTTGCACTTGCTCCAACATTTGCTGGTCAATTATGGGTTCAAGTTGAAGGTGTATTGGCGACAATCGTATATAGCGGTGTTGTAACCTTCATTATCCTTAAAGTGATTGATTTAGTGATGGGTATCCGTGTAAGCGCTGATGATGAACGTATGGGTCTTGACCTTAGCCAACATGGCGAACGTATCGAATAATCGATTATAGATCATCTAAAAAAACAGCCCTCATGGGCTGTTTTTTTATGCATGGGGTGAGCTAGTTCAGCATTTGCATAAACTTTGCTACACTTAAGCAAAGTGAGTAAATAATCGCAAAATTATGCATTGTCCTTTTTGTAACGCTGCTGATAGTAAAGTCATTGACTCTCGTCTGGCTGCCGAAGGGTGCCAGATTCGTCGTCGCCGTGAATGTACAGTTTGTGGTGAACGTTTCACGACCTTTGAAAGTTATGAAATGGTAATGCCTCGTGTGATCAAATCCGATGGTAAAAACGAACCATTTGATGAGGCAAAGCTACGTCGATCATTGATGCACGCATTACAAAAACGTCCAGTTACACAAGAGCAGATTGAAACAGTACTCAGTGATATCCAGTCACAAATTCGACGTTTGGGTGAGCGAGATGTGAAATCCAGAACGATCGGTGAAATCGTCATGCAAGCTTTATTTGCACTGGATCACGTTGCTTATGTCCGATTTGCTTCTGTCTATCAAGATTTCCAAGATGTCGAAGCATTCCGTCATCAAATTGAACAAATGCAACAACGCGAAAACGAAGCTTAAGTTAGAGAACCCATGTCTGAGTTAAATCAAGATTCCTTGTCTCAAGATCAGTATTGGATGCAACGAGCAATTCAACTCGCTCGACTTGGACAATATTCGACAAAACCTAATCCAAATGTTGGCTGTGTCATTGTTAAAGATGGTCAACTGATTGGTGAAGGCTTTCATCCTCAAGCAGGGCAACCACATGCTGAGGTGTTTGCATTACGCCAAGCAGGTGAGAATGCTAAAGATGCGACAGCCTATGTAACGTTAGAACCATGTGCGCATTATGGAAGAACACCGCCATGTGCTGAAGCTTTAGTCAAAGCACAGGTCAAAAAAGTTGTGGTTGCATGTGCTGATCCAAATCCTTTAGTGGCTGGTAAAGGTGTAAAAATCCTACAGGATGCTGGTATAGCGGTTGAAACGGGCATTTGTGAAGACATTGCAAAAACATTGAATTTTGGTTTTTTGAAGGCAATGGCGACGGGTCTGCCCTATGTGCGTTTGAAGATTGCTTCAAGCCTCGATGGTAGGACGGCAATGGCGTCAGGTGAATCAAAGTGGATTACGGGGACAGCTGCTCGTCAGGATGTTCAGCATTGGCGTGCGATCTCTAGTGCTGTGATTACAGGTATTCAAACAGTTCTTGCTGATGACTGTGAGCTGAATGTGCGATCTTTAGAAAATATTGATCTTGAACGTATCATTCAGCCTAAGCGGATCATCTTAGATCGTCAGGGGCAACTACCGCTTTCTGCAAAAATTTTACAGAATCCTGCAACCGTTATGGTGATGACACCATTTCGCCAAGAACTAGATGAATTAGGCGTGATACAATTAACGCCGCAACCTTTAAATCAGTTATTACAAACCTTATCTCAACAATATCAAATTTATGATGTGTTGGTTGAGGCAGGTGCAACATTGTCGACAGCCTTTTTACAGCAAGGTTTAGTTGATGAAATGATAAGTTATGTTGCGCCGACTTTGCTTGGTCAAACAGCTCGCGCCATGTTTAATGCTGAGTTTAGCCAAATGGCTGAGCAGCTTCGCTTTGAGTTAATTGATGTAACCCAACTTGGGCAAGATATTCGCCTAAGATTGCTCCCTATCCAAGAGATGATATGAATCCAGAACCATCGGTTTATCACAAACGTCGTCATGCGGCACGCACGACAGACGAGTATCTTTTTCATCAGTTAGTTCCTTATCTTGGTAATAAGCGTCGTCTGCTACATTTGATTCTTGAAGCACTTGAAATCACTGGAACACTGAATAGTAAGAAAAAGAACCCACCGATTTTTGCGGATTTCTTTGCAGGAAGTGGCGTGGTATCTCGTTTGGCCCGTCAAAATGGTTATCGTGTGATTGCCAATGATTGGGAGCCTTATAGCCATGCATTGAATCATGCCATTTTAGCTTCAGTGGATGCGCCAGCGTTTAAAGAATTAGGTGGTTATCAAAAAGCGATTGATTATTTAAATCGGTTGCCTGAAGTTAAAGGCTGGGTTACGCACAACTTATGTCCGCGTAATGATGATGTTTATGATCCTGCCCGTGACCGTTTGTTCTTCAAACGTCGTAATGGCATGCGTATTGATGCGATTCGTCAGCAAATCGCAACGTGGCAAGCTCAAGGTGCAATTAACGATGTTGAAATGAGTGCGTTACTAGCACCATTACTTTATTCGGCAAGTTTTGTTAGTAATACCAGTGGCGTATTTAAAAGTTTTCACCAAGGCTGGGGCGGGCGTACACAAACTGCTTTAGAGCGCATCGAGTCTTTATTGTGGTTAACGCCAAGTCGTTTCTGTGAAATGGGCGATACGAAGCGTCCTGCCGCAGAAGTGTGGTGTGTAGATGCACAGCATTTAGCAAATCAAATGAGTAGTTTTGAGGTTGATGTTGCTTATCTTGATCCGCCGTATAATCAACATGCCTATAGTAGTAATTACCATGTATTGAATGCCTTAACGCTATGGGATCAGGTGGATTTACCTCCTCCAGATACCAAAGGCTTTAAGAGTGGTATTGATCGTGCGTGGCGTAAAGAACGTCCAAGCCCATATAATTCATCAAAGCATGCTAAAGATGCTTATGAGAAATTATTAAATACGATTAACGCACGCTATATATTGACCAGTTATTCGACTGATGGAAACATTGAGCCGAAGGATTTACTGACAGCCAATTTGAAGCGCGGCAAAGTCACGTTATTGACCCAAGATGTTCCACGTTATCGTGTGAGTAAGCAACGTCAATCTGAGCGTGCACGTGTATTGGAATTTATCGTGATTACAGATACGCATGCGAAATCAGGTCCACCGTTAAGACAACTACTGGGGCAGCTTTATCACTTTGCTGAATTAGGCGGAGTCGATACTTCTGGTAATAGTACTCAGCTTGCGCTTTGGTAGTTTGAAAAACACCACTTCGAGCAATCAAAGTGGTGTTTTTGTATCAACTATTTCTAGTAAATCGGTTAATTAGATTAACTAAATCGGTTTATGTGATAAATATCTGTTTTTATAATAAAAATCTCTCATTTTTCCGCGTAAAACTCGTGTAGAAAATATTTTGGTATTTTCTTTTAACTCTCATTTTATTTTAAGTTTTTAATTTAAAAACAGTAATTTGTGGTGATTTTAATATTTGGTTTAAAGAGAATTATATCTTATTTTTTTATAGAGAATAATTTTACTAATCGTTCAAAAAATTACCAAATGATATTGACCATAATAGAGAATAAATATAATTTGCCGTCCTTAATTTAGGGTCTTGCCTATTTGCAGCGATGACCAAGAGAGGTTGTTATGAGTCGCTCGGAACCCACCTTATTGGGGCAATGTGTAGCAGAGTTTTTCGCTACCGCAGTTTTTCTATCATTTGGTATTGGTGTGGTTGCTGCACTTAAACTTGCAGGGGCAAGTTTGGGGTTGTGGGAAATTAGCTTAGTGTGGGGCCTTGCTGTTGCATTGGCTGTCTACCTCTCGGCAGGTGTTTCTGGTGCGCATCTGAACCCAGCTGTGACGATTGCATTGGCTTTATTTGCAGGTTTTGATAAACGCAAAGTACCTTTCTATATCATTTCCCAAGTGGCTGGTGCTGCTTTAGGTGCTTTTCTGGTTTATAGCTTATATAGCAATCTATTTATCGATTATGAGCAAAGTCATAATATGGTTCGTGGCAGTGTTGAAAGTCTAGAGTTGGCAGGAATTTTTTCAACCTATCCTCATCATTTGCTTTCTATTGGACAAGCGTTCATGGTTGAAATGTTTATTACCATGTTGCTGCTTTGGTTGATTATGGCGATTGGCGATGATGGTAATGGTTTGCCGCGTGGGCCGTTAGCTCCGCTGTTAGTGGGTCTGTTGGTGGCGGTTATTGGTGCATCATTTGGTCCATTGACAGGCTTTGCAATGAATCCTGCGCGTGACTTTGGCCCGAAAATAGTGGCTTATTTTTCAGGATGGGGTCCTATTGCTTTTACGGGTGGACGGGATATTCCTTATTTTATCGTTCCGATTATTGCTCCGATTGTTGGTGCGTGCTTGGGTGTTTTGGGATATAAATTATTTTTTAGTCATTTCTTGGTTAACCATCAAGTCGAAACTAAATCGAATGCTGAAAAGCAAATTTCAGAAATGCAGTCTTGATAAGCTGGTTTTAATGAAATCTATAAGGGCGATCAAAGGATTGCCCTTTTTTTGTAGAGGGAGATTTGAGCGAAGAGTGGCTTGTTATCTCTAGTCCTTTGTTTTAAGGTATTTGATTCACGCTAGCACGTACTTGAATAAAGGTAGGTTATAAGTCTCATGTTTACAGGTATTATTGAAAGTTTAGGTAAGGTTGAGAGCCTGCAAAGTGTGGGCGGTGATGTACGCTTGCGTATTCAAACTGATTTAGACATGTCTGATGTGCATTTGGGTGATTCAATTGCAACCAATGGGATCTGCTTGACTGTAATTGAATGGGGTGCAAACTGGTATGCAGCAGATGTTTCTCGTGAAAGTTTGAATCGAACCACTTTAGGTCAGTGGAAAGTGGGCCAAGCTGTGAATGTGGAAAAGGCAATGTTGCCAACCACGCGTTTTGGCGGACATATTGTCAGTGGTCATGTTGATGGTTTGGGTGAAATTACTTTGGTTCGTGAAGATGCACGTTCATTATATTTTGAAGTGACGGCGCCTGTTGAGTTAGCTAAATATTTAGCAGAAAAAGGCTCAGTGACTGTGGATGGTATTAGCCTGACGATTAATCATTTACGTGGCAATATTTTGAGTTTAAATTTGATTCCACATACAGCAGAACGTACCAATATCGGCACTTGGCAAGTGGGTACGAAAGTGAATTTAGAAGTTGATGTGCTAGCACGTTATATTGAGCGCTTATTGTTGGGTGATAAAGCAGCAGAGCAGAAAACAGAATCCAATATCAGCATGGCTTTCTTAGCTGAAAATGGTTTTTTAAAATAATAGACCTGAATAAAAAGCCCAGTTCAAACTGGGCTTTTTATTACTTTTCATCTGAGAATTCACTGTTCTTTAGAATATATTCGATTTCATCTTGAGCTAGAGCATGCAATTTGGCGCGGAAAACAGTGACGGCCTGTTCAATGAGACTTTCTGCTTCCAATTCTAAGCGTACACGCACACTTTCCAACTCAGATAAAATCTGTTGATCGTCAATAACCAAACGTTGCGGTTGCGCAAAGTCGATACTTGGTTGCTCAGGATTTGGTTGATAACGTTCAGTTTGTTGAGCAATTTCTTGATCGATATGATTGCGTAAAGCCACTAAGTTTTCAGTTTGTTGCTCAAATTGCTTTGCTTCATCGGCATGGAGCTGGGCAGCATACGCTGCTTCAGCGGCACGTTTCTCTTCTAAGGCTTTCTCAAGTGCAAGTTGCTTGCGAATGCGCGCTTGTTCAATTAATTCTGCTTTGAGATCAGCATAGGCTTGTTCAATACGTTGTTGCGAAATGTGTTGAGCCTTTTCCTCATCAAATTTCCACGTTTGAATTGATGTTTGTGGTTGCAGCAGGTCACAGATGCGCGCTAGATCTTCCTGATAGGTTTGACGAACAGCTTCAGGGGTATTGAGCCAACGTTTCTTAAAGTCCTGACCTACATTTAATGCCACACGATACTCCTCAAATGATCTCATCTCATACAGATTTATAATTTAAATGTCCGAGGCTCAATGCCTAAACGACGATACAATTTAAATTTTTCTCGCCCGATCTGCTTAGCAGTCTCATTATTTTCAATAATCTCGATAATGTGGCGAAAATCTTGAGTTAGTTCAAGTGCATGATTGTTAAAATTAAACACGATCCAATCTTTCGATGGTGGAAGTTCTGCGGAAATACAAACTGCACTGTTTGGCGTATCAATACCATGCGGTATAAAACTAAGTTGGTCGAAAGTCCAAAGTTTCTCGTCGAGTTCAGTTTGTAATTCTGAATTAGTACAATGCCACCAGATTTGAGGATGCTGATTCAGAATTTTGCGACATAGGCGGCAAGCACTTTCGACTTGCCGTTCTGTACTATTTTCAAAGAGATAAAAACTAATCTGCGGGTTCACTAACATCAAACCTTAGTGATTCGTCTGAGCACGATTTGCTAAAAATTGCATGAGCAATGGAACTGGACGACCTGTTGCACCTTTGGCTGCACCGGATAACCATGCTGTACCTGCAACGTCTAAGTGTGCCCAACGGTATTCACGGGTAAAGCGTTCAAGGAAGCAAGCCGCTGTAATCGCGCCACCATGTGGCCCACCGATATTGGCTATATCAGCAAAAGGCGTATCGAGTAGTTCTTGGTATTCTTCCATTACTGGCATACGCCATACACGGTCAAGTGATTGTTCGCCAGCTTGGAGTAGATCTTGAGCGAGTTCATCATCAGGCGTAAATAAGCCGCTCACTACTTTGCCAAGTGCAACAACACATGCACCTGTGAGAGTTGCGATATCAATTACAAGGGCAGGGTTAAAGCGTTTGATATAAGTCAATGTATCACACAGTACTAAGCGGCCTTCAGCATCGGTATTTAGGATTTCAACCGTTTGACCGCTCATCGTTGTGACAATATCACCCGGACGTGTAGCATGACCTGATGGCATATTTTCAGCAGCAGCAATTGCACCTATGACATGAATTGGAAGTTTTGCTTCACAAAGTGCTTGCATCGTACCGAGAACGGAAGCAGCGCCGCACATATCGAATTTCATCTCATCCATGCCAGCACCAGGTTTAAGCGAAATACCACCTGTATCGAAAGTTACGCCTTTACCCACTAAGATAACAGGTGCTTGATCAGTATTGGCATTATATTCTAGTGTAACGATACGACCTGGACGATCTGAACCTTTGCTGACGGCAAGAAATGCGTACATGCCAAGGTCAGCCATTTGCTGCTCATCTAATACGGTGACTTTAAGTAAATCAGGGTATTGTTTTGCCAATGCGAGTGCTTGATCTGCAAGATATTCTGGGAAGCAAATATTGCCTGGACGGTTACCCAAATCACGCGCGTAGCTCTGGCCAGACTGTACTGCATGGATCAAGTTCAATTGCGCTTCATTTAAAGATGTTTGGCTTGCGATGAGATCAATCGTTTCTAAAACAAATTCGTTCTTTTTCGACTTAAATTCATCATAACCATAAGCAGATTGAGTGAGGCTAAGTGCAAACAAATGATGTAAATCAGTTGGTAATGCAGATAAATCGACACTAATTTGTTTAAATTTATTTTGTGATGATTTGATAATGGTTTGTGCGAGTTTTGCTAATTTAATCGCTTTTAACTCATTACTTTTACCCAATCCAAGGATTTGAGCATTTGGTTGTGCAGCAATTTTTGCAATCAGTGCTAAGTTTTCATTAAAACCTGCTTTGAATTGAGTTGCGATAATAGATTCTTCTAGGTCTTTGATTTGGTATGAATTTAAATTTTGTTGTAGTTGTTCTGAATCAACCAAAATCCATAAAGATTCACTAGATGATTGCGCAGGAAGGGGGGTGTGCAGGGTAAATTTCATTGTTTATATAAAACCTAATGCATAAAAAACAGAGATCATTCCATTAAACACTTTCAGATATGAGGTTGCAATCCGCAACAAGCGATAGGTTTTATATTTTTAACATTCGGGTAAACTAGCACTACCCCTCGATTGGTCTATTTTTGGAAGCATTACTTTGATTATTCGGCGTTACCTCGTCAAACAAGTGGTGTCCACCTCTCTGGTTGTGACTGCCTTACTCACGTTAATTATCATGGGTGGTCAGTTAATCAAGATATTTGGACGAGCTGCACAAGGTCGTTTGGATGCTGGCGTGCTGCTCAGTATTATTGCTTATCGTCTGCCAGAATTCTTAACTTTGATTCTGCCATTAGGTTTCTTTATTGGTCTAATGTTGGTATTTGGTCGTCTGTATGTCGATCATGAAATGGCAGTTTTGAATGGCAGTGGGGTCAGTCGAAATCAATTAGCAAGATTATTGCTGCCGATGACTTTGGTTTATTTGTTTGTTCAGTCATTTTTAATGTTCTGGGGTTCGTCATCAGGCATACGTGCTTATGAAAATTTGATGCAAACCCAAGCCGTTCGTGCGGGTTTTGATTTAGTTCGACCGAGAGAGTTTATTTCCTCAGGCCCTTATACAATTTATGCGGGTTCTCTTTCAGAAGATCGAAAGAACTTAAAAGACATTTTCTATTATCAAAAAGCAGATCGTGAAGATAAGCCAGACGTCATGATTCTGGCAAAAGAAGCGACACGCGTCGAGATGGCAAACGACACGGCAAATGTAGTTGACTTGGTACAAGGTCGCCGCTATGAGATCTACCCGAATCAGCCCAAATATACCCAAGCCGAATTTCAGTCTTATCGTTTACGTTTAGAAAATGATAAGGATGTTAAATTTGAAAGTGATGATGTTGAAGCATTATCAATGAGTAAGTTGTGGCAAAAACGTGACGACTCAGTTGTTAGAAGTGAATTGGGTTGGCGAATTTTCGGTCCTTTTGTCATTGTCGTTGCATTAATGTTAGCTGTTGCGTTGTCTGAAGTGAGTCCTCGACAAGGTCGTTATTATCGTCTTATTCCTTCAATTTTTATTTTTGCCAGCTTAATTGTATTGATGATCGCAATTAAGACTCGTATTAGTAAAGGTGAGTTGGATGTTTGGGCATATCCAGCGGCGTTGCTAGTTTATGCGACTGCTGCGGCAATTTTTGCACGTAAACAAAAGTTAGCACCAAAAATAAAGAAAAGTATTCAGCGAGTGGGGTTGTGATGTTAGCACGTCGAATAGTTGCCAAACATGTCGTGAAAACCACGGTTTTAGCGATGCTCGGAACCACGCTGGTCTTGTCATTTTTACAGATTTTATTTACCTATTTAGGTGAATTGGGTTCACTCAAAGATAACTATAACGCATGGCAGGCTTTCCTCTATGTGTTGTGGGGTGCTCCAAGCTATTTATATGAGATTCTCCCTGTTGCTGCTTTGATTGGTTCAGTTTTAGGATTGGGTGCTTTGGCATCTAATAGTGAATTGATTGTTATGCGCTCGATTGGTATTAGTCTGTGGCGTATCGTTGGCTGGGTTATGCGTTCTGCACTTTTATTGATTGTTTTGTCTTTTGTCTTAAGTGAGTGGGTGATCCCTTATACCAATGAAAAAGCACAAAGCATCAAGAAACAACGTAGTGTTGCCACTTTAGGTGAGGTCAAGGGTTATTGGTCACGCGAAGGTCAGCGCTTTACCTATATTGATTATGCGAACTCGCAAGGGCAATTGCGTAATATTCAGTCCATTGATTTTGATGAAAATTACCGCTTACAGTCTTTTATCACTGCGGATAAAGGTCAATTTGTTAAAGATGGTCAGTGGAATTTAGAGCAATCACATCAGGTTGATTTACTGGCTCAAGGGAACGCTATTAAAACGGATCATGAGCAACAAGCTCTTGGTTTGGCTTTACAACCCAAATATGTACATATGGTGACTTTAGATCCAGATGATTTATCACCAAGTCAGCTGATTAGCTTCATGCAATATTTAAAAGAATATAGCCAAGTGCCGAAAACTTATGAGTTGGCTTTTTGGCAGAAAGTTTCATCTCCATTTGCCATGATTGCCTTGGTATTAATCGCCTGTTCGTTTATTTTCGGTCCTTTACGTCAACAATCGATGGGCTTCCGTTTGGTTATTGCCTTGTTCACGGGTCTTGGGTTTTTCTATCTACAAGATTTCTTGGGATATGCAAGTTTAGTGTATGCACCTTCGCCTGCGTGGTTTGTGTTATTGCCGATTCTGATGATGTTTGGGGTAGGCAGTTATTTGCTTTATCGAGCAAGATAAACTGATTTGACAATTCTATCCTCAGCATTGAGGAAAGCCATGAGTTAGGTCGTAGAGAATTCGCTTAAATTTCGGTAAAATATGCCGATCAAATGATAGACAAACAGAGAGTCCATTATGACGGATGCAAATGCTGGCAAAATTCCTCACGTTCTTGTAATTATGGATGGTGTGGGACATCGTGAAGCAGTTGAAGATAATGCGTATCTAGCAGCGAAAACACCAAACTTGACTGCGATGAAAGCAAAGCATCCAAATAGTTTAATCTCTGGTTCCGGCGAAGATGTTGGTTTACCTGATGGGCAAATGGGTAACTCCGAGGTTGGACACATGAACCTTGGTGCAGGCCGAGTGCTTTATCAGGACTTTACTCGTATTACTAAAGATATTCGTACAGGCGATTTCTTTGAGCATGAAGTGTTGGTGGATGCTGTAGAGAAAGCTAAAACAGCTAATGGCGTTGTTCATGTAATGGGCTTGCTTTCTGAAGGTGGCGTTCACTCACATGAAGATCATATTGTGGCAATGTGTGAGCTTGCATTAAAGCGTGGCGCAACGGTTTATTTACATGCTTTCTTAGATGGTCGTGATACACCACCTCGTAGTGCCAAGCCGTCATTAGAAAAACTAGATGCACTTTTTGCACAATATCCAAATCAAGGTCGTATCGTTTCGATGATTGGTCGTTACTTTGCAATGGATCGTGATAATCGTTGGGATCGCGTAGAACAAGCCTACCGTTTGATGACAGAGGGTGAAGCGACTCGTGTAGCCAACAGTGCTGTAGAAGGCTTAGAGCTTGCTTATGCAGCAGAAGAGAATGATGAGTTTGTCAAAGCAACCCGTATTGGCGAAACTGTAAAAGTACAAGATGGCGATAGTGTTGTTTTCATGAATTTCCGTGCTGACCGCGCGCGCGAAATTACCCGAGCTTTTGTTGAAAAAGACTTTGCTGGCTTTGAGCGTAAAGTTGTACCGAATTTATCTAAATTTGTCATGTTGACACGTTATCAAGCGAGCATCGATGCGCCAGTTGCTTATATGCCTGAAGCTTTAAAGAACTCAATTGGTGAATATCTATCTAGTTTAGGTAAAACCCAATTGCGTATTGCTGAAACTGAGAAATATGCGCATGTGACGTTCTTCTTTAGTGGTGGCCGTGAAGATGAATATGCTGGTGAAAAGCGTATCTTAATTCCATCACCAAACGTTGCAACTTATGATCTACAACCAGAAATGAGTGCAATCGAAGTGACTGATGAACTGGTGAGCGCGATTAATTCTGGTGAGTTTGATTTGCTCGTTGTGAACTATGCAAACGGTGATATGGTCGGACATACAGGTGTCTTTGGTGCGGCTGTAAAAGCTGTTGAAACGGTCGATACATGTTTAGGCCGTGTTTATGATGCAGTGATGGCAAACAAAGGTCATATGTTAATTACGGCTGATCATGGTAACGTAGAGCAAATGCAAGACTATGATAGTGGTCAGGTTCATACTCAACATACCACTGAGTTAGTACCCTTTATTTATGTCGGGCCAACACAGGCAACGATTGCTGAAGGTGGTGTATTGGCGGATGTTGCTCCAACACTTTTGAGTTTGATGCAAATTCCTGTACCAAGCGAAATGCAAGGTAAAAACTTAATTACATTACAATCAACCTAGTTCTTATTTGTAAGATAAGAAAGTCCCTCTTATCCAATGGGGGATTTAGGAAGATTTTATAAAATAAATAAGGTGAAAGAATGACTCAACACAACAACATTTACCGTGCACTATTTGCAAGTGTGTTGATGTGTTGGTCACATATCACTTTTGCTGCACCGATTACACATGCATCGGGATGGGACGATGAGGCTGCTCCACGTAGTGCTGAAGTCCCGATTGAATCAATTCAGCAATTTGTGCAGATTTATGGCATTGTTAAAGACAATTATGTTGATAAAAAATCTGATGAAGCGCTTTTCCAACAAGCCGTTCAAGGGCTAGTCGGTGGCTTAGATCGTTATTCTCGGTATTTATCTGCTGAGGAATACCGTCAGTTGATTCAATATACAGAGGGTGATCTCGCTTCTGTTGATTTCAATCTCAATTATGATAACCATACTCGTTCATGGCAGATTCAGGATCTTAAAAGTGGCTCTGATTCAAATAAGCTCGGTTTGAAAAATGGTCAAACCATCATCAAAATTGATAATCAAGAATTAAAGAATTTGAACCAAGACCAAGTACAAGGGCTGTTATATGGTTCGATTGGTAGCACCATTCAAATACAACCTGAAAATAGTAATAGCACGGTAATTTTAGTCCGAAATAAAAAGGTCGAAACCGATATCGAACCGGATTTATTGCATAATCAAGTGTTGGTCTTAAAAATTCGCGTTTTTCAACAAGATACGGCAAATGAAATTAAACGGATTATTGAAGAATACAATCCAAATAAATTAAAGGCGGTTGTTTTGGATTTGCGAAATAACCCTGGCGGCTTGCTTTCAGCAGCAGTTGAATCCGCAGATTTGTTTTTGAATGACGGGCTTATTGTTACGACGAAGAGTCGCTCAGAAGGCGATCAGCAATTTCAGGCATTACCAGCAAATAAGTTTCAGAAAATTAAACTTGGCATTCTGATTAATCGTCGTTCCGCTTCAGCCGCAGAAGTTTTTACAGCAGCATTAAAAGAACATAAACGTGCTTGGGTTATCGGTGAGAATAGTTATGGTAAAGGCGTTGTTCAGAAGCTTTTCCCATTACCGAATGGTGCAGCTTTGCAAATGACTGTGTCTCACTACTACACACCCAATGGAAATATGATTGAAGGGCAAGGGATCCAGCCGAATCAAATCTATCCTTTATCTCCAGAGATAAAAGAAGATAACTATTTGGATCATGTCGCAGAGTTCACGCTGAAAAGCAAGTTATAAAAAAAAGCCCCTAATCAAAGGGGCTTTTTTTTAATGATTATTCGTCGTCTTCAGTATCTAAACCAAATTTTTTCAAGCGGTAACGTAATGATCTAAATGTCATTCCAAGTTTCTTCGCCGCTAAAGTTCGATTCCAATGCGTTAAATTCAATGCATTGAGTAAAACTTCTTTTTCAATATTTTCTAAATAGCGTTCCAACCCTTCTGGAGGAAGCTTTTTAGAACTCATGGTTGGGCTTGGACTCTGTTGTACATATTCAACTTCTTCTGGCGCGGAAAGTGATGCGGCAGGAGCAAGAATTGGACTACGTAGTGGTGCAGTTTGTAAATGAGCAAGATCAATCGTTTCATCATCACTTAAGGTAATGGCGCGTTCGATGATGTTACGTAATTCACGTACATTTCCTGGGAAATACTGTTGTAGTAAAAACTGTTCTGCTCTCGAAGAAATTGATTTTGCAGGAAGCTCCCACTCTTGACTAATTTTTTGAATAAAGTGATTTGCCAATAACAAGATATCTTGGCCGCGTTCACGTAACGGAGGCAGAACAATATCCATGACATGGATACGGAAGAATAAGTCCTGTCTAAAACGCCCTTGCTGCACAAGTAATTCTAAGTCTTGATGGCTGGCACTAATCACGCGGAAATCAACATCAATCTCTTGATCAGAACCAACAGGGCGAATTTTTTTCTCCTGCACGGCACGCAAGAGTTTTACTTGCATACTTAATGGCAGTTCAGCAATTTCATCTAGAAATAAACTACCGCCATGTGCTGATAAAATTAACCCTTGTTTATCTTGGGTTGCACCAGTAAAGCTACCTTTTTTATGCCCAAATAACTCACTTTCCATGAGCTCTGTTGGAATAGCACCACAGTTAATTGCGATAAAAGGACCTTCACTGCGGTTGCTTAAACGATGCACAAGGTTTGCAACGACTTCTTTCCCTGTTCCCGATTCACCTGTAATGAAAACAGGCGCTTGCGAACGGGCGATTTTCTTTAATGCAATACGCAATTGTTGAATAGGAGCAGAACGCCCAATCAAGAGCTTATTTTCTAAGGCTGTTTCGGCAGCTTCTTGCTCAGGCTGAGGTCGATTTAAAGCTTTTTGAATGAGCTGATCTAAATGTGTTTGATTGACTGGTTTGCTGACAAAGTCAAAAGCACCTGCTTTCAGTGCTGCAATCGCCGTATCCATATTGCCGTAAGCTGTAAGGACTGCAATTGGCGTATTCGGATAATTTTGTGTGACGTGCTTAACTAAATCTAGACCATTACCATCTGGAAGGTTTAAATCAGTCAAACAAGCATCGTATTGAAACTCAGTAAAGAATTTTTTTGCTTGCTCTACACGATATGCTAAATGAGTTTTGATCCCCATTCTAGATAGCGTCATTTGCATTAAAAGACATAAGTCTTCTTCATCGTCTACGAGTAGAACGAGTGGTTGTTTAGTTGCCATTTCCCCGAAAAACCTAATCTAATCAATGAATTTTTGAGCATTCAATCCTGAAACATGCTCCTTGTTGTTGCTCTACATAAGTGAGCTTTGCATGATTTGCCTCACAAAAAGTATGAGACAGATATAATCCTAAACCAGTTCCTTTAATTTCGGTACTAAAAAATGGCTTGAACAGTTGAGAAATATCTCGTTTTGCGACTCCTGTCCCAAAATCGACAACATCTATGCGAGTACGCCCATTATTTAAGTCGATATTTATCTGAATGAACTCTGCATTCTCTGCATTGTGTCTTAGAGCATTCCTAATCAGATTGATCATCACCTGACGAAGTTGTTTTTCGTCAAATAAGATATTTACTGGTTCAAGCAGATTTAATTGAATTTGATCTTTTGCATCAGCCAAATCTTCATTTAATAGACTGGTAAAGAATTCTTCGAGATGAATAATTTGTGGTTCAGTGGGCTTATTACGAGCCATCCCCAAAGTATCTTGAATAATACTATCAATTCGTTTCGCTTGTTTGCGAATCATTTTAGAAAGCATTTCTTGTTGATGAGCATCACTGTCTTTAAATAAATCATTTGCTTGAACGATCGCAGCTAAAGGGTTTCGAATTTCATGGGCAATACTGGCTGAAAGCTGTCCTAACGCAGCAAGTTTTAATTGTTGTACTTGTTGATTGAGCTTCTGCGCATCTTTCAAAATCAATAAAAAAAGAGGCTGTTCTGGAACAACCAGATGCTTCACGCGAACATTGACGGTATATGGGCTTTGCTGTGATTCAAAGGTAAATTCTTCCCCATCTTCTAACTCACTGAATTTGATCAGCTCAAATAAATCAGGTTGCCATTTAATTAATGGCGTTTTTTCTTGAGAAACAGGGACATTAATGCCTAATAGCGTATTGGCAGCTGGGTTGGTCAACACAATATGGTTGCTTTCATCTAAGACTAAGTAACCATCTTCAATTTGTTCGAGAATATAACGATTGATATTTTGTAGTTGATGAATTTCAATGGATTGATGAAAGGTTAGGGTTTCTAAAATCTTAAAACGTTGAACTGCAATTCGCCCAATTGAATGAACGACAAAGAACAGAAAGGCAAGGAAAATGCTATTGCCTAAATGATTTAAGTTGTTGTAATCAAAAAAGTTACCAAGGAAGCGTTGATAAACCACCATAATCACTGCGAATAGCGTGATAATTAGAGAAAGTTGGGCATTTAATAAAATAGCGGAGGAGAAAATAATAATGACATACAACAGGCTAAGTTGGAGATTAGGACCTCCTGATGAGAACGTAATTAAGCTTAAGCAAATCACATCCACAAGGAAGATAAAAATCAGCTGTTTAGACGTTTGTATGGGCAGAACTTGGAGCAAAAAAAGCTGGAAAATATTTAGCGCGATATAGCAAACGAGCGTGTAAAAATATAAAAAAGGATAGTCATAGTTGGTTGCTAGTTGCTCAGCCGTGAGCATATAAATAAGCAAAAGACTGACTGAAATAATCAGTCTATAGCCGCTATACCAAATTCCCAGCCGATAGACTGTTTGTGATACAGAAGAAGCGATTTTTCCCAACATAGGCGATCACTTTATTAAGGTTTAATCAGTCCATATCGAATCGCAAGATGGGTCAATTTGACATCGCTATCAATTGCCAATTTTTCAAAAATACGATAACGATAGGTATTTACGGTTTTTACACTTACAAATAATTTATCAGCGATCTCTTGGGCACTAATACAGTTAACCACCATCATGGCCACTTGCATTTCGCGTTCTGAAAGTGCATCAAAAGGTGATTGTTGAGTATCAGAGAGATATGAGCTAGCAAGTTGCTCTGCAATATCTGCACTAAAATATTTTCCACCCTGCATCACTTTATTAATCGCACGAACCATTTCTGCGATAGGCGCACCTTTGGTGATATAGCCTTTGGCACCTGCTTTCAATAATAATGAAGGATACGGTTCTTCTGCTAAGCCACTAACGGCAATAACCTTAGTTTCGGGGGCAGTTTGTAACAAGCGGCGCGTCGTTTCTACCCCCCCAATCCCAGGCATATTTACATCAAGTAGTACGACTTGTGGATGAAGTTGACGTACTAAAGCAATTGCTTCTTCTCCAGACTCTGCTTGCCCGACAACATCAACATCTGGATGGTCTTCTAGCATACGGCAAATGCCTGTGCGTACGAGTTCATGATCATCAACAACAAGAACAGTGATCAAGAAGACCTCCTTTTTTTCCAAAAAACTGGTTTTTTGTTACATAAAGCAAAATTAGCTTGCAATGAAACGACAAAATTAGCAATCCTATTCTTCATCATTAGAGAATAGTTGTACACAATTGTGTCTATAAATGCTTTACCCGATTTGTTCAAATGTAAGGCATAATGATAGTAAGCGCAAATGTGCAGCGTCCTGAGTTGAGTATTGTGTCGTGAAAAATTCTAAAAAATCTGTCATGCATGTTCTAGGCATGTCTATCTTGTTGGCTTGGAGTTCAACAAGCTTTGCTGATTTAGTTGTTAACAACAATTCGGCAGCTTCGAGTGTGGGCGCTTCGTCTGCATCGATTAGTTGGTCAGCAAGTGATGCTAGCCAGTTAATGGATGATGATGAAACAGAAATTAGCCCTCAAGGTTCAACGTCGGTTACTACAACTTTACGTAACGGCGGTTCTGCGACAATTACCTCTTCTGCTACGCCGCAGAAAAGCGTCCAGATTCGCGATACCTTTGGATCGACTAGTCAACCCTCAGTAAATGCACGTTCTGCGTTGGTGATGGACGCGCAGACAGGTGAGGTGCTATTCAGCAAGAATAGTAATATGTCTGTGCCGATCGCTTCGATTACTAAGCTCATGACGGCTGTGGTTACTGCTGATGCACGTTTGAATATGTCTGAAGAGATCACACTTGATTCAATCGACTTTGCAGGTGCTGGTGGCAAGAACTCAAGCTCGACATTACGAGTGGGTGACACGATGAATCGTGCAGAGCTGTTATTGTTCGCTTTAATGAAGTCTGAAAATCCTGCTGCTGCTGCCTTGGCTCGCACATATCCAGGTGGTCGTTCTGCATTCGTTGCAGCAATGAATGCGAAAGCAAAACAATTAGGCATGAATTCGACTCGTTATGCTGAGTCGACTGGTTTGGATCCACATAATGTATCTTCAGCACGTGATTTGGGTATTCTTGTAAGTACGGCTTCACAATATGGTTTAATTCGCCAGTTCTCTACAACACCAACTTATGATTTTAATTTGGGTTATCGTGTTCTTAAATCGAATAACACGAATGCCTTGGTTCGTAATGGTGGTTGGAATATTAACTTGTCAAAAACAGGTTTTATCAATGAAGCGGGACGTTGTGTAGTGATGCATACAACTGTGAATTCTCGTCCAGCTGTTGTCGTGCTACTTGGTGCATCGAGCTCTCAAGCACGTACCAACGATGCAACGAACTTATTGAACTGGGTTGCGACATTGCCAAAACGTATTTAATACCATTGGTTCGATTTAAAAACTCTTCTTGGTGAAGAGTTTTTTTATGCTCAAATAAAACGACATAACTTGTCATATATCAATGAAGTATATTCGTTTTTAAAATAAAAATCGGTTAATGTTGAATCACAATTTGAGGTGATGACTTCTCATACAATGTTGTAAATCAATTCCGTTGATTTTACAGTGGTTAAGCTTTACATCAGAAAAATAAACAATTCAGTGATAAATAAATTAGGGGAACAACATGAGCACCTATGTGATTCGTGAAAAATACTTTGGCTACAACGATGAAGTTTTTTATGTGTCAGGGAGCCGTATTAACAATGTTTTTCAAGACAAAGAGCAAGCGGAAGCGGCCTATAAGGAACTAGAAATCAGTGGGGCGCGTGATTTTGCACTCTATGAGGTTGAATCATTGTTTGATGCAGATGAGGCACTATTAAAACAATTGGATGATTTTGTCTTTTTACGTTGTGGTGAACATATTTATCAGGAGGGTGAAGTTTCTCGAGATACGCTGCCTGAAAGCCTAAGTGATGAGGATACTTTTGAATTTATTCAACTTGCAGATATGCAGAAATTTCAACTGGTTCAGTTTGAATATGAAGCGAAGTTTTATGCACTTTGGTCAGTCAAAAAACAACAATGGGTGGAAGAACATGATGAGTTTTTTGCAGGTTTAGCTTATGCAGATCAGCCCGAGCAATTAAAAAGTAATGTCAGAACTATTTTTGCAGATTATGATTATGAGGATATCCAGCTTAAGGGTTCACTTGAAGATTTGTCGGAACAACCTG
This sequence comes from Acinetobacter sp. YQ_14, assembly GCF_043102985.1. NCBI lineage: Bacteria > Pseudomonadati > Pseudomonadota > Gammaproteobacteria > Moraxellales > Moraxellaceae > Acinetobacter > Acinetobacter sp. YQ_14. Next base: position 63,460 of record NZ_JBICJJ010000028.1, read on the forward strand.
TATTATTACAAGCTATAATAAAAAATAGTAAAGCATTAAAATATAATAATAAAATTCAAACTTTAACTATTCTGCAGGGCTGGGAGGAAGAGGGGTTGTATGCTGTTAATCCTTTGCTCAAACAGCCTTTATTTGAAATAAAAGAAATTAGTTTAGAGGAAATACAAACGATTGAAAACGAACTAGCCAAGCAGTATAGCTATCATGAAGATGGCTGGGGCGAAGAAGAGGATGAAGACTTTGATGCTGAAGCTCTTGTTGAAGAATTGATTCAGGAGTTGGCCGAAGAATTGGACTTAAGCGATGAACAGCGAGCTGAACTGTTTGATGAAATGAATAAAGAATCCTGAAGCTTAAAGATCAAAAAAAACCTGCCGTAGCAGGTTTTTTTGATGTATCAAAGATAGCTTACATATTAGAAAGAATAGAATCTTTCACTTGATCCATCGTTGCATCAATAGACAACATTACGGCATCAGCACATTGCTTGATTGCAGTATCAGGATCTTTTAAGCCATTACCTGTAACTGTACATACAATGACTGAACCTTCAGCAATTTTACCTGCTTTGATATCACGGATAGCACCACCGATAGAAGCAGCTGAAGCAGGCTCTACAAATACACCTTCATACATAGACAGTAAACGTTGTGCTTCTAAAATTTCGCTATCTTGAAGTTCATCAAACCAACCTTTAGAGTCACGTACAACTGCTTTTGCATGATTCCAGCTTTGTGGATTACCAATACGAATCGCTGTTGCAACTGTTTCTGGGTTTTCAACAGGTGCGCCACGTAAGAAAGGCGCAGCGCCAGATGCTTGATAACCAACCATTGTTGGTAAGCCTTCTGGTTTTGGGCCTGTAAATTGATCTGTCGCTGCATCATAGATCACTTGCTCAAACTGATCCGCAGGCTGATTTGCTACAGCTTCTGTATAACCCATCCAGTGCGCAGTGATGTTACCCGCGTTACCGACAGGCAAGCAGTGATAATCAGGTGCACGACCCAATGCTTCTACAATTTCATAAGCAATGGTTTTTTGACCTTGCAAACGGTAAGGGTTGATTGAGTTAACGATGGTTACTGGCGCTTGGTCAGCAACTTCTTTGACTAGACGCATACCATCATCGAAGTTACCACGAATTTGCATCGTGATCGCACCATACATCATTGCTTGTGCCATTTTACCCATGGCAATTTTGCCTTCTGGGATTAATACGAACGCTTTGATGCCTGCACGAGCTGCATAAGCAGCTGCGGCAGCTGAAGTGTTGCCTGTAGACGCACAGATAATCGCTTTAGAACCTTCCTCAACTGCTTTGGTCACAGCCATTGTCATACCACGGTCTTTAAATGAACCTGTTGGGTTTAGACCTTCGTATTTCACATAGATTTCAACGTTTTTGCCAATAAGACGTGGAATGTTCTCTAGTTTAATCAGTGGAGTATTACCCTCACCTAAAGAAATTGCACGTGTAGTTGCAGACACAGGTAAACGGTCACGATAACGATCTACAAGACCAGTATAACGATTGGCATTCGACATGATGGTGTTCCAATATGAGGTAGAGCGGGGTGAGGGAAGTCATTTTCCCTCAACCTGATTAACTATCGAGCGATTCTAAACGAATTCTAACGATTTCGCCACGAATTGCAGGTAATGCTTGAATTTGTGCTAATGCTGCATCCATTTTTGATTCCACAATTGGATCCGTTAAGATCACGATAGGAATCAAATCTTTGAGACGAGATTGTTGCATGATGGCATCAATGCTAATGCCTGCGCGACTTAGAATCGTCGTTACATCAGCTAATACACCTGTTTGATCTTCTGCATTTAAGCGGATGTAGTACCCAGTCGTCATTTCTTCACGACTGAGAATTGGCATATTGGTCAATGCTTCAAAGGCAAGCTGTGGAATTGTACCAGCACCGTCTTCGGTATATGAAATATCACGGACAATATCAATAACATCAGCAACAACAGCAGATGCTGTTGGACCAGCACCAGCACCAGCACCGTAATATAATGTTGGGCCTACGGCATTGGCTTGAACGAGTACGGCATTCTTAACGCCGTTCACATTTGCAATGAGTTGTTCATCAGGAATGAGCGTGGGGTGTACACGAAGTTCAATCCCTTTTTCAGCACGACGCGCAATACCAAGATGCTTGATTCGGAAGCCTAATTCTTCAGCATATTTCACATCTTGTGCTGTAATTTTGCTGATGCCTTCGGTATATACCTTGTCAAATTGAAGTGGAATACCGAAAGCACATGAAGCCAAAATCGTTAATTTGTGCGCAGCATCAATCCCTTCAACATCAAAGGTTGGATCAGCTTCTGCATAGCCAAGTTCTTGTGCTTCTTTTAGGACATCGTCAAATGCACGCCCTTTCTCACGCATTTCAGTCAGGATAAAGTTACCTGTGCCGTTGATGATGCCTGCAAGCCATTCGATATGGTTTGCTGCAAGACCTTCACGGATGACTTTAATAATTGGAATTCCGCCTGCAACCGCTGCTTCATAGGCGATTTGTACATCATTGTCTTCGGCTGCTTTGAAAAGTTCGTTACCGTGCTCAGCAAGCAAAGCCTTATTGGCAGTCACGACTTGTTTGCCGTGCTTAATCGCTTCCATGATGATTTCATAAGCTGGGTGAATGCCACCCATAACTTCAACCACTACATCAACATCAGGTTGACGGACGATGTCCATCATATCAGCGCTTTGTTTAATTCCATCGAGTTGTAGATCTGGACGTGGACGGCGAGTGCCTACGTGTGTAATTTGAATTTCTCGACCGGTACGGCGTTTAATTTCAGCAGCATTTTCTTGTAGTAATTTAAGGGCTCCACCACCTACAGTACCAAGACCGAGTATCGCCAGACGAACTGGTTTCACGTCACACTCCATTTTATTCAATCGTTTTAATGAAGCTTGATCATAGCTAAAAAAGTGCGCAGACACTAGGGCTAAGATGATCTTTAATCTGTCGCCCTAGTCGTTATTTTGAAAGAAGATGAGAGGGGTTATTTGTTTAAGCGTTGAACGATTTCATCAGGTGTCATATAACCACCTAAATATTCACCATCGACATTGTAAATTGCTGGCGTACCATTCACACCCATGTTTAAACCAAGCTGATATTGTTCACGTACAGGGTTTTTACATTCATTCGCTAACACTGGTAAGCTTTGAGCGGCTTGATCGAATGCAGCTTTGCGATCTTCACTACACCAAATTGCTTGCATGGTTGGCATGAATTGTTCACCACGTGGCCAAGCGATATAACGAACTTCAATCCCTTTCGCGGTAATTTCACCTAAGTGTTCATGGAGTTTATGGCAATAAGGGCAGCTTGAATCGGTAAATACATAAATGACATGTTTTGCTTTGCCATCCTTGGCAGGATAAACAATTAAATCTTCATTTTTCAGTGCAGCTAAGTGCTTTTTATTTTCAGTAGCTTGTAGTGCTTCACTGACATTATGTAGTTGTTTGTCACCTAAACGGATGACATCACCTTGGATAATATATTTGCCATCAGCAGTAGCGTAGACTGAACCCATACCTTCTAAGCTGATCCAAAATAGGTTTGGAACCTCAGTTTTTTTGATTGTAATAATTTTGGCGTTGATATTGGCTGTTTTAAAATTCTTTTCTAAGGTTGAAACTAAACGTTGTTGTGCATTGCGCTCGCTTAATGTAGATGCTTCACCTGTTGCGGGTGCCGTTGCTGTAAGAGCATCTTGTTTTTGTGCGGCATCTTCTTTAGAGCAGGCACTTAGGAGTAGTGTCGATGCTAATGTGCAAGCAATTACAAGCTGAGATCGAGTAAACAACATAAAGAACCTTTTTGTACGTATTCATGTGTGTAAGGGGCTAAGCATAGCAAAAAAATGAAATGACTTCGTTAAATCTTGCATAGTGACTGTGAACGAAATCATGTTTTATCTTTTTCTAAGATAAAAGGTCATTTTAGCCACGTGGATGGTATTTGGTGTGTAATTCTTGCATACGATGTTGAGCAACATGGGTATAAATTTGTGTGGTAGATAAGTCGCTATGACCAAGTAGCATTTGTACAACACGCAAATCAGCACCATGATTAAGTAAATGTGTCGCAAAGGCATGACGTAACGTATGTGGAGACAACTCCGCTTGGATATTTGCTTGTAAAGCATAACGCTTAATCGCATACCAAAAATTTTGTCGACTCATAATCCCACCATGTTGAGTCAAAAACAGATAATCAGTACTACTTTTATAAAGTTGTGGTCGTGAGTCTGCTAAATATTTTTCAATCCAATCACAGGCATATTGACCTAAAGGAACAAGGCGCTCTTTATTACCTTTACCTGTAATACGAAGAAAACCTTGTTTTAAATTGATCAGTTCTAAACGTAAATTAAGTAATTCAGAGACACGTAGTCCACAAGCATATAAAACCTCTAGCATGGCACGATCTCGTAGCCCTAACATGGTATTAATATCTGGTGCGTTGATCAGTGCTTCTACATCTTGCTCAGATAAATCTTTAGGAAGCGCACGACCAATTTTAGGTGATCGATGAGTGGCAACGGGATTGTCATCCCGAATACCTTGTTCTCTTAGAAATTTATAAAATTGGCGTAGGGCAGATAAACAACGTGCAATAGAACGAGGACTTTTTCCTGCTTTAGTGAGCGCAATCAGAACATCAGCAATATCTTCACTTGACCATTCTGGCAAGGTTTGACTTTTATGTATCTCACTACATTGAATCAGATCAGATAAATAGGCATTACGGGTATGTGGGCTCACGGTCTGAGCCACGAGATAATCGCGAAAACCTTGCAAAAAACTAAGATCATTGGGAATAGAAACCGCAGAAGGGATTCGAGGTTTTTTATTTAACATAAATGATGCCCTATATTCATGAGCACTGTAAAAGAAAAATGAATTGTTGTCGATGTGTGACAAAAGCAAATGCCATTGATATTGTTTTTGGTAATTATTCTCATTTGTATGTATACTAAGATAAAAGATTTTAGGGTTAGTAGCGGTGCGATTGTCAGCATTAAAAGTCAAGCAAACGGCGATGATTACTAAGGTAAATCGCTTGGTTGATGACTCTGAACAGCCAGATTTAGTGGCGATTCGTTTAGAAAGTTTAGGCTTTGTTCCTGGTACACAAGTACAAGTCATTACCAAAGGCGTTTTTGGTGGCGATCCGATCCTAATCCAAATTGGTTTTACACGTTTTGCATTGCGTAAAACTGAAGCTGAAAAAATTGAAATTCAAGTTGAAGGAGCACCTGCATGAGTGATGCGTTACGTGTTGCCCTTGTGGGAAATCCAAACTGCGGTAAAACTTCTCTATTTAACCACCTTACTGGAACACGCCAAAAAGTAGCCAACTATGCAGGCGTGACCGTTGAGCGTAAAGTCGGTCATTTTCAGCTTCCTTCTGGGAAAAGTGTACGTGTTTTAGATTTGCCGGGTACTTATAGTCTACTTGCGACGAGTCCTGATGAAGAGATTACGCGTGATGTCTGCCAAGGTAAAATTGCTGAGGAAGGGCAACAAGACGCCTTTTTGTGTGTGGTTGATGCGACAAACTTAAAGTTGCACTTGGGTTTAGTGCTTGAAATGATTGAATTGGGTCGACCAATTCTTGTGGTGTTGAACATGATGGATGAAGCGCGTCGTCGTGGCATCCAGATCAATACGCAAAAACTGTCTGAGCGCCTTGGTGTCCCTGTTGTGGAAACAGTGGCTGTGCGTAATACAGGGATCGAAAACTTACTGCATGCCTTGGATCAAGAAAAATATACCGCTCCGCAAACAGAATTAAGTGGTTTAACGGGTGAACACCATCAGAAAATCGAAACGATTTTTAAAGATGTGGTGAACTTCGTTGATCAGGAGGATAAGCGTACAGATTTCCTAGATCGCATTTTCTTGCATCCTGTGCTGGGTTTGCTCAGCTTAGCGGTGATGATGTTTATCGTGTTCCAAGCGGTATTCGCTTGGGCTGCGCCATTCATGGATGGTATTGAAGGCTTCTTTGGTTGGTTAGGTGAAACTTTAGGCGAACACATTACGCAACCATTACTTCAAAGTCTTGTAGTAGATGGAATTATCGCCGGTGCAGGCGGTGTGGTGGTGTTCTTGCCGCAGATTTTGATTTTATTCTTCTTTATCTTAGTGTTGGAAGAATCTGGTTATTTACCACGCGCAGCTTTCTTACTCGATAAGTTGATGTTTAAAGCAGGCTTAAGTGGTCGAGCATTTATCCCTTTGCTTTCAAGTTTTGCCTGTGCAGTGCCGGGAATTATGGCAACACGTAGTATTAGTGATCCGCGTGATCGTTTTACCACGATTATGGTTGCACCACTCATGACCTGTTCGGCACGCTTACCTGTTTATGCTTTGTTAATTGCCGCATTTATCCCAAGTCAAACCGTGTGGGGGATCTTTAGCCTGCAAGGTTTGGTGTTATTCGGTTTGTATATGGCAGGCATCGTGAGCGCATTGTGTGTTTCATTTGTGATGAAATTTTTGCAGAAAGATAAATCACAGCATGCATTACTGCTTGAGCTGCCAAGTTATCGTATTCCAGATTTAAAGAGTGTGGGTATTGGTTTACTTGATCGCGGCAAGATCTTCTTGAAGCGTGTCGGTGGAATTATCTTTGCACTTTCAATCTTGCTTTGGTTCCTATGCACCTTCCCTCAAGCACCTGATGGTGCGACACAGCCAGCGATTGATTATAGTTTTGCAGGAATGTTAGGGCATGTAATGCAACCAATTTTTGCTCCGCTCGGTTTTAATTGGCAGATCTGTATTGCCTTGATTCCTGCAATGGCAGCGCGTGAGGTTGTGGTTGCTGCATTAGGAACGGTGTATGCCTTATCTGGTGCTGATGATGATGCCGTTGCTCAAGGCTTAGCACATTTAATCAGTGCTGATGGCTCAGGTTGGTCTTTAGCTACAGGCTTATCTTTGCTGGTTTGGTTTGTTTATGCGCCACACTGCTTAGCAACACTGGCAACTGTTCGCCGTGAAACAGGTTCTTGGAAGCATGTCGCAGTGATGACTGCTTATTTGTTTGGTTTAGCTTATTTAATGTCTTTCTTTACCTACCAAATCGCATCACGCATTTGGGGGTAATGAAATCCCACTACACCTCCCTTTAAAAGAGGGAGGGAATCATTGGAGAGACGCTTATGTTTGAATACTTAATTGTTGCAGTATTGGTGCTGTGGAGTGCTATCGTTGTCTTTAAAAAAGTGTTCCCTCAGACTGCGAACTCTGCATTTTTAGGACTATCGAATATCTGCCAAAAATTCGGCTGGAATGGTTTGGCAAAATGGTTTAAACCTAAAGTGGCAGTAGGCTGTGGCGGTGGTTGTGGATGTGCTGTCGATGAAAAAAATGACAGCAAAACTACTGAAGCTGTGCAAACAGTGAAATGGCGATAAGAAACAAAATGATAAATACCCATACTTGATATGGGTATTTTTTTTATGCTGAAAAAATAAAATAGCTCTAAATAAAAGAAGTTTTAAAAAAGAAGATGGTTTTGAATTTAATTAAGCTAAAACTTCATTTATGAAGCTTCATAAACCATGAGGAAATCGAAGTGGCTAAGGATCGCTTTTGTTTTACTCACTGACACAAAAAAGACGGAATAAAACTAAAACTGAAAAAGCATTTAAAACAGTAAAGTGCTAACATTTTTGCCATTCTGTGATCTGCAATCAAATGGGGCAAAAATGTTAATACAACGTGGTGGATTAAAAGTTGTGGCTGGCTTGGGAATCTCTGGCGTATCAGCTGTAAACTTTCTACATGGACAGGGCTACCAAGTTGCAGTAACAGACTCTCGAGAGACTCCACCGGGTCATGATCAAATTCCTGCTGGCGTTCGAACGAGCTTTGGGAAATTAGATACAGAGCTTTTGCTACAAGCGGAAGAAATTATTTTAAGTCCAGGGCTTGCACCACAGCTCCCAGAAATTCAACAGGCAATTGAGGCGGGTATTCCTGTTGTAGGTGACATCCAACTTTTACGCCGTGCAACAGATGCGCCAATTATTGCGATTACAGGTTCCAATGCAAAAAGTACTGTAACGACTTTGGTTGGCTTAATGGCAGAAGATGCGGGTAAAAAAGTTGCTGTAGGTGGAAATCTTGGTCGCCCTGCGCTTGATCTTTTGCAAGATAAGCCTGAGCTGATTGTTTTGGAGCTTTCAAGTTTTCAGCTTGAAACGACTTCGCATTTAAATGCAGAAGTTGCAGTTGTGCTTAATATGAGTGAGGATCACTTGGATCGTCATGGTGACATGTTGGGCTATCACAAAGCTAAACATCGTATTTTCCAAAGTGTGAAAAAAGTGGTGTTTAACCGTGATGATAATCTCAGTCGTCCGCTGGTTCCAGATGTTACGCCAATGCAAAGTTTTGGTCTCAATGCACCTGATCTGAATCAATATGGTGTACTTCGTGATGCAGACGGTACAATGTGGTTGGCACGAGGCCGTGAACGTTTGCTTAAAACGTCTGAAATGTATATTCAGGGCATGCACAATGTCGCGAATGCTTTAGCATGTTTGGCATTAGGCGAAGCAGTTGGTTTAGATATGCAATCGATGCTTAACACATTAAAAACCTTTAAAGGTTTGGAGCATCGCTGTGAGTTTGTGAAAACAGTCGATAACGTCCGATATTACAACGATTCTAAAGGTACCAATGTTGGTGCAACGCTCGCTGCGATTGATGGTTTGGGCGCTGCGATTGATGTAAAAAAAGGTAAACTTGCATTGATTCTAGGTGGGCAGGGTAAGGGTCAAGACTTCCGTCCATTGCGTGATGCGATACAAAAATATGTCAAAAATGTCATTCTGATCGGTGAAGATGCCGCGATAATTGAGCAAGCCATCCAAGGCACTACAATCATTCAGCATGCTGATACGCTCAAAGCTGCTGTTGAGCTTGCTCAAACAGTCACACAAGCTGAGGATGTTGTTTTACTCTCGCCAGCTTGTGCTAGCTTTGACATGTTCAAAAGCTATAATGATCGTGGACATCAATTCGTGGCATGTGTAAATGCCTTGAATGAAAATAAAAACTAGGAACTGAAGTATGGCTGATTTAGCCCAAAATACAGTGCAGAAGATTTCAAGATTATTTAATCGGTTGCCTAAACTTCCTGCTGAAATGACACCACGCAATATTCTGATTTTTTGTGTGATTTCGTTACTTTGTTTTGGTTCTGTCATGGTGGCATCGGCATCTATGCCTTATGCAGAGTATATCCATGAGAATCCATTTTACTTCTTGATCCGTCATGGTATTTCAATTGTTGTTGCAGCTGTCGTTGCTTTTTTGACGTATCGTGTTTCTTTAAATATCTGGTTTAAAAATGCCTTCCCTTTATGGCTAGTTACCATGGTGCTGTTATTGGCGGTATTGGTTGTAGGCACAGAGGTTAATGGTTCGCATCGTTGGATTAAAGTCGGTGGTTTTACTTTGCAGCCGACAGAAATCGCCAAAATCGTTATGGCTATTTTCACGGCAGATTACGTTGTGCGCCGTGCGAAAGAGGTTAGAACGCATTGGAAAGGCTTGCTGCGTTTGAGTGGCGTGATGGCGCTTACGGTTGGTTTTATTGTGGCAGAGCCAGATTTAGGGGCAACCGTTGTTATTGTTTTGATGATGGTGGGTGTATTCTTCTTGGCTGGTGCGCCTGCAACCCAGTTCTTAATTATGCTTGGTGCAATTCTTGCAGGGATTAGTGCACTGATTATCTTTGAGCCTTTCCGTTTCCAGCGTCTTATTTCATTTACCAACCCTTGGGCTGACCCATTAGGTGTTGGATATCAGTTATCCAATGCATTGATGGCATTTGGTCGTGGTGAATGGTTTGGTACGGGGTTAGGTCATAGTGTGCAAAAACTTTCCTACCTTCCTGAAGCACATACCGACTTTATGTTGGCTGTTTTAGGTGAGGAGTTTGGATTCTTCGGCGTAACGACAGTGATGGTTTTGTCATTTACTATGTTGGCATGCTGTATTCGCATCGGACATCGTGCCTTACAACATAACTACCTGCGTGCAGGTTATTTGGCTTATGGAATCAGCATTATTTTCTTACTGCAAATTCTGGTGAATGCGGGCATGAATATGGGTTTAATGCCGACTAAGGGTTTAACGTTGCCATTCATTAGTTATGGTGGTACATCTCTGATGATGTGTGCTGCGATGATTAGTCTGATTTTAAAAATTGATGCGTCAACGCAAGAGTTGAATCCAGTGAAAGAAGAATCAAACTTCTAATCGCATTAAATTCAAAAAGCCCTGAATTCAGGGCTTTTTTATTGCTTATTGATAGATGTCATTTAAATAAATGCCTTTGGGAATACGTTCTATATCCCATTGTTGAATAGCTTGTTGTAGCATTATGCGAGGTTGATCGAGCTCAACCATAGACTGACCTAAGGCAAGAATTGCTGCACTAAGTAATTCAGATGCTTTATTGATGTCTAAGGCTTGAGCGAGATTCTGCTTTGATAATTTTTGGCCTTGACCATTCATTGCCAATGGGAGATGCATATAGCTTAACTTGGGATAGTCAAGTAATGACCCAAGCCAAATTTGTCGAACAGTATTGTCGAGTAAATCTGCACCACGAACGACATGCGTGATCTTTTGTAGATAATCATCTACAACGACGGCAAGTTGATAGCTGATAATGCCATCGCGTCGCTTCAAGACAAAATCACCTAAGTCATTTTGTAGGTTTGAACATTGTTGTGCTTGTAAACGATCCTCGAAACAAATCAGTTGATCTGATACTTTTAGGCGAATGGCCTGCTGCTCAAAATGAAGATTTTGATTGCGGCATGTACCTACATAAATATGATTTGAGCCAAGCATTTTACGTGTACATTGGCAGGCATAAATCAATTGTGCTTGCTTGAGTTGTTCAAGCACTTGCTCATAAATATCTAAACGGTCTTTTTGAAAAATAATTTCGGAATCTGGTTCGAATTGAAATGCATCAATACAAGATAGAATATGCATTTCACTATTTGGATAAATACGAGGGATGTCTGTATCTTCGATACGAACCAACCATTTACCATGGTTGGCTTTAGCATCACAATAACTCGCAACGGCTGTTAGCAGCGAGCCAAAATGCAAAGGGCCAGTTGGCGATGGTGCAAATCGTCCGATATAAGACATAAAGATTGAATGGTCGTGTTTTTTAATCCTCCCCCAGACCCCTCCTTTATAAAGGAGGGGAGTACTCAAACATTATAAATTTTCAGTACTCCTCCCATTTTAAAGGGAGGCCCGGTGGGATTATTAACCGTTATTTTGCTTTTCTTTGATTTCAGCCAAAGTTTTGCAATCGATACATTGAGTTGCTGTTGGTCGAGCTTCTAAGCGACGCAAACCAATTTCGATACCACAGGTTTCGCAGAAACCATAATCACCGCTTTGAATTGTTTCAAGAGATTGTTCGATTTTACGAATAAGTTTGCGCTCACGATCACGTGTACGTAGCTCAATCGCAAACTCTTCTTCTTGAGTTGCTCGGTCATTGACATCAGGTAGTGCACTTGATTCATCTTGCATTGTATTCAATGTGCGATCAACTTCAGACATTAACTCAGCTTTCCATGCATTTAGGATTTGGCGGAAATGCTCAAGTTGTCCATCAGACATGTATTCTTCATTTTTTTTCGGCTGATAAGGTTCGATTCCAAACAAGCTAGCAGTTGTACCGCCTTCAGAAGCTTTTGGTTTGGTTTTGCGTACACGTTTTACAGTCGATTTGTGATCGTCGATCACTGCTGTCTGTTCGTCCAAGACTTGATTTTGGTTGTCATTCGCCATATAGGGCATTCCTCATCATACACGTACTATCTATACGCAAAAAATATGGTGATATGCAAGTGTTTTTATAGAAACCGAAGATGGTTTTTTCCATCAAGGGTCGACATCATATAGAGTTTTTGAGCAAGATGGTAGTCATTCCTGTCTAGATTTCGTGAGAAATCTAGGATGTGATTTGTAATCAAAAGTTTAGTCATAGCCTAAAACTTCAGAACTACTCATCCGCTGCGAATTTGATAGTCTATAGACTTGAGTTTCGATTTCACCATTGGATTTAAGTCGGATATAACGATAACCAGGATGTTCTTCGTCTAAAGCAAATTTGTCACTTTTTGGCTTAAACTGGATGCATGTCGAAGGTGTAGATAAGAATTCTACGCCTTGCCAAGTATTGATCGAATCCTGATGCACATGCCCACATACAATTGCTTTAACATTATTAAATGGCTCGATCGTCTCTAATAAATCAGAAGAATTTTTGAGTTTATGTTGATCAATCCAAGCTGATTGCATTGCAAACGGATGATGGTGACATGCAATAATCACATAACAATCTTTTAACTCAGTTAGTAATTGAGTGAGTTGCTGTAATTGAATGTCTGCAATTTTCCCATCGATACGTTCTGGTTGCGCGCTGTTTAATAAAATGATGCGCCAGTTACCTACTTCAACAACGGTCGGTTTGGTCGGTTCTGTTTCATGAAATGGAAAATAGGCTACATCGTCATGATTTCCCGGTGTATGAAAAAATGGAATTCCCAAGGTATTCATATGTTCGAGATAACGATGGTACGTCACGGGTGTTGGATTTTGTGCTAAATCACCAGTATGGACGATTAGGTCAATTTCAGAGTGCTGTTGGCGCATCAAGTCGATTACTGCACGGAAACTTTGCTCAGGTTGCATCCCGACAAATTCCAAATGCGGATACTCTAATAAGTGTGTATCGGTAATCTGTACCATCACAAAATCTTTTTGTGATAATGTTGAGACTTGAAAAGTCACAGTCTTACCCCCTTCAGATTTTTATCGTTGTTGTAAATGTTGAGCAAGCCACTGTAATGCCATGATCACAGGTGCATTTCTCAAACGCCCGTTTTTTAATAAGAGTGTTAACTCAGAATAATCAAATAAATGAAGTTGAATATTTTCGCCTTCATCTGGCATACCAAAGATTCCACCTGTTAAAGGTAGATCTACTTCTGCCACATAGAGATGAAAGAATTCTGAACATGCGCCAGCAGAAGGGTAGAAGCTAAATAAATGTTGTAATTCTTTTATTTCACAACCTGATTCTTCTAAACTTTCACGGCGAATACATGTTTCAGGAGATTCATCTCCATCAAGTACACCAGCAATCACTTCAAGTTGCCATGCTGATTCAACGTCATTCAACGCACCAATACGAAATTGTTCTATCAATGCAAAGCGCTGTTGTTGATCATCATATAATAAAACGCCAGCGGCTTCTGGACGATGTACGAGTTCACGTTGAATCAAAGGTGAATAATCCGAGCGATTAAATAATCGATGTCGAATATTCACTTTCTCAACTTGAATGAATCCTCGAAATAAAAACTCTCGAGATTCTATCGTAACGTCGGATGCTGAATAGCTGGCGTGGTCAAGAATGGTCATCTTCAATCAGGATGAGATTGTACATATCTCATCCTAACCGAGAATGATTCGCGGGAAAATCTTTTTTTAGTCGATTTACACTTTGTGGTACAGTTTTTGACCATGTTCCTGATAAGCGGTTTTCATGGCATTGAGACCTGCTTCAACATCTGTTTCTGCATCATTTGACTGCTTGGCATTGTGTTGATTTTGAGCATAGTCTCGCACATTTTGTGTGATTTTCATCGAGCAGAATTTAGGTCCGCACATTGAACAGAAATGCGCTGATTTATGTGCTTCTTTCGGAAGTGTTTCATCATGCATACTGCGTGCTGTATCAGGGTCTAAACTCAGATTGAATTGGTCATCCCAGCGGAATTCAAAACGTGCTTTAGATAAAGCATTGTCACGAACTTGAGCACCCGGATGACCTTTGGCTAAGTCGGCTGCATGAGCTGCAATTTTATAAGTAATGATGCCATCTTTAACATCTTTCTTATTTGGCAAACCTAAATGCTCTTTCGGGGTAACATAGCAAAGCATCGCTGTGCCATACCAACCAATCATCGCAGCACCAATCGCAGAGGTAATATGGTCATAACCCGGAGCGATATCTGTAGTGAGTGGTCCAAGCGTATAGAACGGCGCTTCTTTACAGACTTCAAGTTGTAGATCCATATTTTCTTTGATCATATGCATTGGCACATGTCCCGGGCCTTCGATCATCACTTGTACATCATGTTCCCAAGCACGATGTGTCAATTCACCCAGCGTTTTAAGTTCACTAAATTGAGCTTCATCATTGGCATCTTGAACACAACCAGGGCGTAACCCATCACCTAAGCTAAATGACACATCATAAGCTTTCATGATTTCACAAATTTCGTCGAAATGCGTGTAGAGGAAGTTTTCTTCATGATGCGCTAAGCACCATTGTGCCATGATTGAACCACCGCGAGACACGATGCCAGTGAGGCGATTCGCGGTCATTGGTACATAACGAAGTAAAACGCCAGCATGGATCGTAAAATAGTCTACGCCTTGCTCGGCTTGCTCAATCAACGTGTCTTTAAAGATTTCCCATGTGAGATCTTCAGCAACGCCATCGACTTTTTCTAAAGCTTGATAAATCGGAACTGTACCAATTGGAACTGGAGAGTTGCGGATAATCCATTCACGTGTTTCGTGAATATTCTTGCCTGTCGATAAATCCATAATAGTGTCGGCACCCCAACGGGTTGCCCATGTCATTTTAGAAACTTCTTCATCAATCGAAGAGCCAAGTGCTGAGTTACCAATATTGGCATTAATTTTGACCAAGAAATTGCGACCAATAATCATTGGTTCACATTCTGGATGGTTAATATTGGCAGGAATGATGGCACGACCCGCAGCAACTTCTTGACGGACAAATTCAGGCGTAATCTCTTTTAGATTCTGTGCACCAAAGTTTTGACCTTCATGTTGACGCATATCAACACCTTCAGATTGACGCTGATTTTCACGAATCGCAATATATTCCATTTCAGGCGTGATGATACCTTGTTTGGCATAGTGCATTTGCGTGACATTCTTGCCAGCTTTGGCGCGGCGAGGGTTTTGAATATGTGCAAAGCGAATGTCTGCGGTACGAATATCTTTTAAACGTGCTTGGCCAAACTCAGAGCTTAAGCCTGTCAGTACATCGGTATCTTGACGTTCTTCGATCCACGTTTGGCGTATAGAAGGTAAGCCTTTATTGAGATCGATTTCGATGCTTGGGTCAGTATAGACACCAGACGTGTCATAGACCATCACAGGTGGATTATGTTCACCGCCTAAACCTGTGGGTGTTTCAGTCAAACTAATTTCACGAAACGGAACTTGGATGTCAGGGCGAGAACCTTCAACATACACTTTGCGCGAAGCAGGTAATATACGGGTTAAATCTTTAGCGTCTTGCTCATGTTGAGCAGAAATATCAGCAGGGGAAAGATTCGTTAATTGGTTCATGGCATGATCCTTATGTATGGCATTAACGAATCAAGCACGACCAAAAACAATGGCGGATTTATCTCTATGATAAATAAAGGCTAAGTTTTTTGTTGGGCTTGATTCCTACGCAGGTGTTAACCTGATCAGGTTCAACGGTACTCATCTTTAAATCCCGAAGTGTGACCTCAGTATTAAGACAATCTCAGCAGTTTGTTAACTGCGCTCCGTCAAGCTATGTCCAAAGCTTAGCAGATTTAAAAAAAAATGCTTGTTTAATTCTCGTCAAATTTGAATGCAAATCGCATCAACGTGACAGTCTTTTTGGCGCTCCTTTTCCCAAGGTGAGGAAAGCTGCAATAACGATTTTAATTGCTCATATGGATTCGGTGTTTCATGGCTCTCACTTGTTGCAGAAGCCTCATGAATGTCTGAGTCACTGACAATTTGAAACTTCTCAGATCGCTGCTCTATTGGTGTCGCGATAAAATCCAAGAATTTTTGTGCAGTAGAAGCAAGGTTGGTGTCTGTTCGTTTTGCTAAGGCTTTAATTGCGGCTAAGGCGTCTGGATCAATCCATGTATTTGGAGCAAACTCATCCGAAACAGGGCTGTTGTCTACTCCTAGAAAGATCAGGTAACGATACTCGTCCAGTAGACTTTGAGCATCTGTTTTGAATTTAGCGTTTGGATATTTTTTTAAGTAGTTTTCCCAAAATAATGCTCGATTTACTAACTCATTCCAAGAAATAGTTAATGCAGCATCATTGTAGAGAATATCTTGGTTATCCATTGCCATTTGTTTGACAAAGCGCTGTTGGTCTATGGGTAAAGCGGGAGCGAAAATATCAAGGATATATTGAGGCTGTCTTCGATATTCAAAAACACCTTCACCAATATATTGAAACTCAATATAGGCTTGACCTTGATGTTTGAGTAAATATTGATCTCTCTTTGCTAATTTTTTAAATAGCTCCTGACTGCCCACTTGGATTGTTGATGTGCGACGGTCTGGATGATTATTTTCGTTATCTAAAATGCTATATGAGTACTCTGAAAGCGCATCTAAACTTTTCTCATCTGTATCTGCATCCAAGAAACGTTTGTACATTTTTGTTGAATCATCTAACCATTTTAATTGTTGTGTATTGTCAGCTTGAGTCATACATTTCTTTAATTGAGTATTGACCTGAGTGAGTGATTCAACGGTGCTGCTACGGCCAATCTTTTCAAGATTTTGGCTCAAAGTTTGACATTCATGATTTGCTGACTTGGTTTTAACTGAAGGTTGTTTTTGTTGCTGCTCGTTTTCAATAGCATTTTGGGGTGTTTTCTGACATCCTGTGATGAAGACGGTGCATAACAAACATATGTTGAAAATACGCATCATAAAGTTCTTTATCTATTTCTATATTGTTGTGTTGACGTGATTATAATGACAAGTTTATAAACATGAAATCTAGCGATTGATTGTCATAAAACTTTCATCATTATTATGTTTTAATCACCAATCATTTTTCCATGTGTCTAGTGGAGGCATACTGTGAGTCCAAGTAATCCTGTGTTAAGTCACCATATTTCTTCACAATTTAATGAAGACTTACAAGCTGTGCACACTAAATTTATGACAATGGGGGGATTGGTTGAACAGCAGGTTGCCAATGCAATTCATTCTTTGCTCGATACAGATGCAAATTTAGCAATTGATGTTCAATTTAAAGATAATACGGTCAATCAATATGAACGTGATATTGATGAGGGTTTGACTTTAATTTTGGCACGTCGTCATCCAGCTGCAATCGATTTGCGTATGGTGATTGCGATGAGCAAAGCCAATACCGATTTAGAGCGTATCGGCGATGAAGCTGCAAAAATTGCACGTATTGCACAAAACCTTTGTGAGGAAGGCGAGTCTCCTCGTGGTTATATGGAAACGCGTCATATTGGCAACCAAGTCCGTGTCATGATCCATGATGCACTAGATGCTTTTGCTCGTTTAGATGTGGATCAAGCGCTCAAAGTTGTTATGGCAGATGCTGATATTGACCGTGAATATCAATCTGCAACACGTACCTTGATGACTTATATGATTGAAGATCCTCGCCATATTTCGCGTGTGATGAATGTGATGTGGGTGTTGCGTGCGCTTGAGCGTGTTGGTGATCATGCTCGTAATATTTCTGAGCAAGTGATTTATATGGCGAAAGGGATGGATGTTCGTCATACCAGCATTGAAGAGATTGAGCAGAAAGTAAATCAAAAATAATTGGAAAATGAAAATAATATCGAGCCGTAGATTATTCTGCGGCTTTTTTTATCGGTCAATTTAAAATAAAAAAATCCCAGACTTCGGGGGAAAAGTCTGGGAGAGAAATATCATGCATTACGTGAGATATCGGTGTATCTCTTTGTCTTTCTGGATACAAATATAGATCGAGTTGATTTAAGTGTCATGTAGACAAGTGTGTATACTCTGTAATGCTTTATTACTAGTGTAAATATCACGTAAAAAGAGAGCTGAAACACAGCTCTCTTTTTATCAATAGAATTAGACTAAGTGCTTATTTTTGCTCAGTCCAACCTTCTGCTTTCTCAACGCTTTCATCATTGTTGAAGAATTTCTCACGTTGCTCTTCAAGGAATTTTTTTGCATCAGGTTCAAACACATTCAAGCGTTTTTCATTGATGAGCGTGGTTTGGTGTTTTAACCATTCCTGCCAAGCCTGTTTCGATACAGTCTCAAAAAGCTCTTGACCCTTTGCTCCTGGAAAAGGTGCAAAGTCTAAGCCCTCTAATTCTTTTTGATACTTACGGCAAAATATTTGTCTAGTCATCATAAATCCTTAAGCGTATAGCTGTTCTAGGCGAGTGTGTGCACGAGCGATTGCAGCTTCAACTTGTTTAGGTGCAGTGCCACCGATGTGATCACGCGCATTCACAGAAGCTTCTAAGGTGAGTGCTTTATCGAACACATCTGCTGTAATGAGATCAGAGAACTGTTGAAGCTGTTCAAGTGTTAATTCAGATAAATCTTTCTCTTCGGCAACACCGAGTGCAACTGCCTTACCTACGATTTCATGTGCATCACGGAAAGCAACACCTTTCTTCACAAGATAGTCAGCAAGGTCTGTTGCTGTTGAGAAACCACGTAATGCAGCTTCACGCATAATTTCAATATTTGGTACTAATGCTGGCACCATGTCAGCAAACGCCATCAATGAACCACGGACAGTATCAATCGCATCGAATAGTGGCTCTTTGTCTTCTTGGTTATCTTTGTTATACGCCAAAGGCTGACCTTTCATGAGTGTCAGTAAGCTAATTAAATCACCAAAAACACGACCAGATTTACCACGTACTAACTCAGGAACATCTGGATTTTTCTTCTGTGGCATGATTGATGAGCCAGTACAGAAACGATCAGGAATGTTGATGAATTTGAACTGTGCTGAAGTCCATAAAATGAGCTCTTCAGACATACGTGATAAATGCATCATGATTAACGACGCTGCTGCATTAAATTCAATTGCAAAGTCGCGGTCAGAAACTGCATCTAATGAGTTTTCTGAAACAGCTTCAAAGCCTAAAAGTTCTGCAGTATAGGCGCGATCAATCGGGTAGGTTGTGCCTGCCAAAGCTGCTGAGCCGAGAGGCATACGATTGACACGTTTGCGACAGTCTTGTAAGCGCTCAGTATCACGTACCAACATTTCAAACCAAGCTAATAAGTGATGACCAAAAGTTACAGGCTGAGCTGTTTGTAAATGCGTAAAACCAGGCATGATGGTATTGGTATTTTGGCTTGCTAAGCTGAGAAGGCCTTTTTGTAGACGTAGTAGCAAACCTAAAATGTCATCAATTTCATCACGTAGATATAAGCGAATATCTGTTGCAACTTGGTCATTGCGGCTACGGCCTGTGTGGAGTTTTTTACCTGTAATGCCAATACGTTGAGTCAGACGCGACTCAATGTTCATGTGCACGTCTTCTAGGTCAATGCGCCATTCAAAGTTACCCGCTTCAATTTCTGCTTTAATCGTCGTTAAACCTTGAATGATATCATCACGTTCAGCTTCAGTAAGTACACCGACTTTAGCGAGCATCGTTGCATGTGCAATTGAACCAGCAATATCTTGTTTATAAAAACGTTGGTCAAATTGCACAGATGCTGTAAATTCTGCAACAAAAGCATCTGTTGCTTCAGAGAAGCGACCGCCCCACATACCAGAGGTTTGATTAGGGCTTGCTGAAGATGAGGATTGAGAAGATGTGGTCATGGTGGCTCAGTAAAATAAAAAAGAGTATAGCAAATCCAAACGCAGTTGCCGAAACTCGACGTAAGAAGTTATCGCAATCTCGTCAGATGAATTCATCAGGGTCTTATTTTTTTACGAAAATTGGCCAATGGCAACACTTATTAGAATTAATTGTTGCAAGTAACGTTTTAGCGATGGTTTTAGCTCTTGCAGAAGCACGCTCGTGGGAAGCATTAGAATGGCTTCGATTTTTACAATTCATGTTTTTTATTAACTGGGTGATTTTATCTTTTTCTGCACTTGTGGATTATTTCCAAGAATTTTTTGCTAAATTTAGCCAGAAAGTTGCATTAACACTTGGTTTTCTTTTACTTCAGATGATTGTGTTATTTACCACTTGTGCGGTGAATATTATTCAATTTTGGGCGACACGTTCGACTCAGTTCTCTGAAGAAATTCTGTTTCATGGCGCGAGCTTGCATTTGGGCTATGGAGTCTTGCTAGGTGCATTCTGTTTGCGCTATTTATATATGCGGGAACAATGGCTTAACCAGCAGTATAGTGAGCTGAATGCGCGTATTCAGGCAATGCAGGCTAGAATCCATCCACATTTTTTATTTAATAGTTTAAATAGCGTGGTGAGTTTGATCGCGATTGATCCTGATAAAGCCGAAAATATGCTAATCAATTTGTCGCGGTTATTTAGAGCGAGTTTTCAAGAATTGAAATTGGTGAGTTTGGATGAGGAAATTGACCTCTGTCAGCAGTATTTAAGTATAGAAAAAATGCGTTTGGGTGAGCGTTTAAATGTAGAATGGAACATACAAGCGACACCAATTGAATTAAAACGTGTGACGATTCCATTATTAACGTTGCAACCTTTGCTAGAGAATAGTATTTTTCATGGGGTGGAATCGGTTTTGCAGCCATCTACAATCAGCGTATTGGTTGAAATATTGCAAAATCAAGTCAGTATAGTCATTACTAACCCTTATTCTCACGATAAAATAAAATCGAGAAAAGGGAATGGTATTGCGATAGAAAATGTGGAACAACGCTTGAAAGCTTATTATGGGCGGTCGGTGAAGTTTCAGGTCTATGGGGGAGCGTCCTTATATACGACTGTGGTGAGTTACCACTATCGAGTAAAATAATAAGTCGAGTTAACCATAAAAAATATGGATGAAGTTAACGGTGACAAGGAGGAGAGGATGAAAGTTCTGATTGCTGATGATGAACCTCTCGCAGTAGAGCGTTTGTCACGTTTAGTGACCCAAATGGGGCATGAAGTGATTGCGACGGCGCATCATGGGCAGGATGTGTTAAATCATATTGAAAACGACTCGCCCGATGTCGTTTTATTAGATATTCAAATGCCAGGAATGAATGGTTTGGAATGTGCTGAACAACTCAGCCGTTTAAATCCGCGTCCAGCAATTATTTTTTGCACTGCATATGATCAACATGCATTAGAAGCATTTAAATTTCAAGCACAAGGATATTTGCTTAAACCTGTTGCACAACAAGACTTACAGCAGGTTTTTAATAATTTAACTCAATTAACACAAGCACAAATGACTGGTTTACAACAACAAGACGATATGTACGATACCAAAGCCCAACGCCATCAAATTGCTGCGAAAACTTATCGCGGGGTCGAACTCATTCCACTGGAAAATGTTTATTATTTTCTTGCTGATCAAAAATACGTTACGGTTCGCCATAAAAATGGCAGCGTATTAATTGATGAGACGTTAAAAGACTTAGAGCTTGAATTTTCGGATCGTTTTATTCGGATTCATCGTAATGCACTCGTTTCTTTAGATTATTTGGAAGGACTGGAGTTGGTTGCTGCGGGACAATATCAAGTGCGCTTGCGGGAACTTGATGAGCGCTTGTCGGTGAGTCGTCGCCACTTACCAAGTCTACGAGAGTGTATGCATCAGTTGTAATCAGGCAGTTTTCTGTAGGATAGCGCACACTTTGTGATTTTTTGCTTGCAATTTTAGATGAGCAAGTTAAGTTTGGAACAATTGCTTTGATCAATACTTAACTTAGATTTATGAAAACCCTAAAAATTGCAACTCGACAAAGCCCACTTGCTCTTTGGCAGGCCGAGCATATTCGTTCTCGTTTAAATGCGCTTTATCCAGATTTAACGGTTGAATTGGTTAAGTTTGTGACGCAGGGTGACAAGATTCTTGATACGCCCTTGGCTAAAATTGGCGGCAAGGGTTTATTTGTAAAAGAGCTAGAGGCTGCTTTACTCGATGGGCGTGCTGATTTGGCTGTACACTCGATGAAAGACGTGCCGATGCACTTGCCTGAAGGTTTAAGTTTGGCAGTGATCTGCGAGCGTGAAGATCCCTTAGATGCTTTTGTATCAAACCAATATCCGCATTTTGATGAATTACCGCAAGGTGCCAAAGTTGGGACTTCAAGTTTGCGCCGTAAATGTCAGATTTTACAGCAACGTCCTGATTTAGAGATTATTGATCTGCGTGGGAATGTTGGCACACGTTTATCGAAACTAGATGATGGTCTGTATGATGCGATTATTTTAGCAAGCGCAGGTTTAAAGCGTTTGGGCTTAGAAGATCGTATCCGTCATTGTTTAGCGCCAGGTGTGAGCTTACCTGCAGTGGGACAAGGTGCATTGGGTTTAGAATGCCGTACAAATGATGATGAATTATTAAAGCTTATCCAACCTTTACAACACGAAGAAACCTCGATTTGTGTGCGTGCTGAACGCGCATTCAATGCCTATTTAGAAGGTGGATGCCAAGTTCCAATCGCAGGTTATGCGACTTTGCAGAACAATCATTTGCAAATTGAAGGGCGTGTGGGCAGTGTTGATGGTAAAACGCTACTGAAAGAACAGTTAGATGGCACAGCGGAAAATGCTGAAAAATTGGGTGTTCAGCTCGCACAACGATTATTAGAGCAAGGCGCTGGTGAACTGCTCAAAGCGCTTTATTAATGTTATTTATCAATACTCGCCCACAAGATAGAGCCTCTACATTAACAGAGGCTCTTGTTGATGCGGGGTATCAGGTTGAAACATTACCATTGCTTGAACTGACAGCTGTGCCATTTTCTATCGAGTTGCAGCAGCTCTATCAGCAGCTTGAACAAACTCAAGTGATTGTTGTGGTGAGTCCTACAGCCGTTGAGGTTGGAATGCGATATCTGCAACAAGCAAACATTGATTTGGTGCAGTTAACACATATTCGGTGGATTGCTGTGGGGCAAGCAACCGCACAGGCATTGGCAAAATTTAAAATAGAAAGCCTCGTTCCTGAGGTAGAAAGTTCTGAAGGCATGCTGGATTTACCAATTTTAAAGCAACAAGATCAGCTCAAACAGATTGCTTTTTGGCGTGGTTTAGGTGGGCGGCAATTCATGATGCAGCAATTACAGCAACAAGGGGTTTCTGTTCTCAATTTTGTGCTTTATCGCCGTCAGTGTCCTGAATTAAGTGTCCTAAAAATTCCTACAATTTTAAAAAATATTGAATCTCATCAGCAGGTTGCTGTGTTGATTAGTAGTGAAGCCAGTTGGAACAATTGGCAACAATTAACCTCACAAAATCAAGTAGAAGCAGAGTGGATCTATTTGACACTTGGTGAGCGACTGACACAGTTATTAACACATTCACAAGCATTGTTAAATCAAGCAAGTAACATTATTCAGCTTGAAAAGTTATCTGCATCAGAGATTATTCACCGTATGCGTTGCTGGCAAGGAAAGGTATGAGAAAAATTGTTTATTTGATTCTATTGCTAAGTTTATTGTGGTTAGCAAAACTTAGTTATGATGTCGCGCAATATTCTCAAACAACACCTGAATTACAACAGCAACTTGCCCAAACTGAGCAACGTTATTCCTTACTCAATGATCAATTTGTAGCTTTACAGCGCCAAGTGCAGAGTGGACGCGCTGCAGAACCTGTTGAAAATAGTATTCCACCTCCGATGATGATGGTGGGCGTTGCACCTGTTATTTTAATTAAGCAACATTTAGAGTTGGTTCAGTTTGCTATTGATCAACAACAGTTTATTTATGCGTTAGAGCACCTCAACCAACTACAACAACAAATCGTTCAATACAATGTGGCTCCTGCTTTACAACAAAGTTTAATGAAAGCGATAGAGCAAGATCGTCTTGCCATTCAGCAGTATGTTTTAGCTCAAACTCAGCAACAGCAGCAGCTAGATAACTTATTGCAGCAACTGGATCAGCGTTTACAAGCCGAGATTGATAATCCAACCGTACAAAAGGTAAAAAGTGAAAATCGGGCTTGGTGGAAATGGTTTAGTTTTGAAAAAGTGCAACGTGCCGCACCAGATTTAATTAACCGTTCAATTATCTTAAAAGAAGCTCAGCTACGTTTATTGCTAGCATCTCAAGCTTTACATCACAATCAGATGTCTGAATATCGAAAATCAATTTTAGAGGTGATGCAGATATTGGCAAATCTGCCTGATCGAGATAGCCAGCAAATGAAAATGAAATTGGAAAAAATTTCAAATTTACCTACTGTACCTGCACCAAAACTTACAACACTTGGTTTGCTTGGATAATTAACGATGAAACATTTATTGCTGATCTATTTATTTGCAACATTGTTGATATTTGCAGCTTTTGCGGTACTGAGTTTTGGTTACGGAAATGGTTATGTTTATATCTATTGGCGAGATTGGCAATTTCAAAGTAGTGCTTTGGGGCTGATTGCGCTCTTTATCGTGATTAGTTTGTTGGTGCAATTGGGATGGTTGTTTGGTAAACGTTACTTTGTAAGAGAGCAGCGCAAAAAAGAGACTGTTTTAAATTTCAAAGAACTTCACCCTTATGAGCAATTGGGTATTGTTTGGCTGTTAGATGCGGCTAAAGATCAACAAGTCTTTATTGAGCGCGTTTTTGCTCAGTCAGGCTTGCTGAGTAATATTATTGATGCACAGTTCGATTATAGAAATGGCGATTTTGATACTGCCTTACAAAGTTTAGATAAATCAGCACCGATGGCATTTGAATTGGCTGAATTGTTACGAATAGATATTTTTTTAGAACGGCTAGAAACTGAAAAAGCGCTGACACATCTCGAATTTTTATCTCAGCACCAACTTTCGCCTTGGTTGACCGAGATTGAAAATGCATATCAACAGCGGATGACTGCATTATGGGGGAAATTAGCCTTACAAAAACCTTGGATATTTTTGCAGACAACACAGCATGGTTTATTAGATGCAGAGCATCGTGACTTGTGGTTGCAGCAACTCTTAATTCAGTTTGAACAGGCTTCAGTGGATGACTTAGCACTGCTACAACAGCGTTATTTGGCATTGCAATCAGAGATTCAGCTTCGTCCATACAGCAGTAAAGTATTATGGCTAAAACTGTTGGCACGTATGCCAGAAATGGGGCTTCAGCATGCTGATCTGGCTTTACATTTATTGCAAGAGCATTTTGACCCAGAAGTCTTTTATCTTTGGTTCCAGCAGCAGTTATTAAAGCAAATTCCAGATTATCCCTATGTTGAGCAGCGTATTCTTCAGCTTGAACAAAAATATACCAGTGTCCCGATGCTAACATTTGCGAAATGGCATGTTTATATGGCAACTGAGCGTAAATCTGAGGCAGAACAGCTATTGGCTTTATATCCAGATAATATTCTAATGAGTTATCTACGGATTAAATCAACTCTGGATGACAACCCTGATTTAATCAGACAGTTGAATTTAATCTTTGAAAATGATGTTAATTTTCTTAATTTTAAGATATGAGTGTAAATATGAAAGAGTTGTCTGTCTATCCTATCGTTCATGAACAAACCGTTGCTTGGGGTGATATGGATGCTTTTGGACATGTAAATAATGTACAGTATTATCGTTATATTGAGAGTGCCCGAATTGCTTATTTAATGGCTTTAAATATATTCGATCAAGATATATTGACGGTTGTTGCATCTAGTCAGTGTAAATACTTAAGTCCTGTATTTTATCCAGATGTGCTGCATATTGGTGCGAGAATTGAGGAATTAAGGAATAGTGCTTTTCGTATGCATTATGTCTTATGGAGCAAAGCACAAAACCAAGTAGTTGCTACAGGAGAAGCTGTACTTGTCTGTGTGACGAAGCATGACTCAAAGAAAGTTAATATTCCTGATTCAATCCGAAATAAGATTATTCAACTCGAATCTAATGCTGGGCATAATCTAGTATCCCATTAATAATTATAAAGACTATTATGTCTATTTTGGTATTTTATTGCGAAGATTTATACAGTTGTTATTGATGGTCAATAGAAATTATAGTAACTGTATAAATTATCCAATAGGTAAAATATTTCATAAAAATTAAGATTCAATTAATATTTATAATAACCAAGTGTTAAATTTTTTTATTATAGTTCTTAAGTTTGATTAAATATTTTGACTTAAATTTAGGATTTTTCTTAGCTTTATTGTAAATATAAGCTGATTTATTGAGGTCTTGTGATTAAGTCGACTATTTTAATATTGATTATTTAATTGTATATAAATTAATATTGAATTGAATTTTTAATTCATTTTTTATTTTTGAGTGATATATCCCCTTTTTGAGTTGGAGTGGTTCTAATGAAACCAGATATTAGTGATTTGTCTGTTGAAGATCTAAAGCGTTTACAAGCAGAAGCAGAAGCTTTAATTGCGAGTAAAAAAGATCAGGCAATCGAAGATGCTTATAATCAAATTATCGCGATTGCTGAAAAAGTTGGCTTTAGCGTAGAAGAGTTACTGGAAGTTGGCGAGCAAAAGCGTAAAAAAACAACACGTAAAGCTGTAGAGCCACGTTATCGCAATAAAAATAATACTGAAGAAACTTGGACTGGTCGTGGTAAGCAACCACGCTGGTTAGTTGCAGAATTAGAAAAAGGTGCAAAACTTGAAGATTTCTTAATCTAATCAAGTTTGAAAGTCATCGTTTTGTCATACGATGATTTTATCCTTCATTAAAAGCCAGGCTTAAAAAGCTTGGTTTTTTTATATGAGAGAATTGGCGATGTTGAAAAAGTATGCATAATGTCATTTATAGAGCGAGTGTCTCAACACGGATGATATTTTGCATGTTGGTAAGGGTTGAATGAAAAAAAAGACCAAGCAATGGAGATGGTGGATTTTCGCCATTTTTGCATTTTTAATTTTTATTATTTTACAGATTCCAGCGACATGGTTAATTGCGAAATTTTCAAAAAATAATCAAATATTACATAATGTCAGCGGTAACATTTGGCAAGGGCAGGCAGATTGGCAACGTGGTCAATTGAGTGGTTCTGTTCATTGGAAAACACGCCCTTTAGATTTGCTGTTACTACGCCTCGGTGCTCATCTTGATATTCATAGTGGCAATACTCAATTCAATGGGGTTTTTGGCTATGGTCTAGGCCAAAAAATCATGATTAAGGATTTACAAGGTGAAATTTCACCGGAAACCTTAAAATACTTCGCTAACTGGCAATGGCCAGAAAATGCGATTCAGTTAAAAGATGTGCAGTTGAATTATCAAAAAGAAAAAGGATTCAGTGCAACTGAAGGGCAGCTAAATTGGGGCGGTGGTGCATTGACTTATACATTCGGTCAGCGCCAAGATCGTATGAATATGCCTTCTTTAGTTGCTGAAATGAAAGATGAAAACGGACAATTACAAATAGATGTTCGTGATCAACGTAGCCAAAAAATGGCAAATCTCAGTTTAGATGCTGGCTTAATGTTGGACGTACAACTTACCCAGCGAATGCTTCTTAATATTCCATCCTATCAAGGTAAAGCGGGTTTAGACACTTATGTGGTCAGCTCACGCCAACCGTTATTGCAGGGTGGTTTCTAATGAAAGTCATCACTCAAAAAATGCAACAGATACGTTTGCAGAAATTAGATAAGTTAAGTGGTTTGGTTCTCGCATTATTAATTTTATGGTTATGTTGGAAACTCGCATCATTATTTTGGTGGGTGATCGTACCACCACAACCGATGCAGTTTGATCGAGTGCAATTAGGTTCGCAGCAAGCTCAAGTCCCAAATATTAGTTCTTTTGCTTTATTTAACGAACCTGCAACAACCTCAGCGGATGATAATGCCAATTTAGAGTTACAAGGTGTGTTACTTGGTTATCCAAGTTATTTGTCTTCGGCGGTAATTAAGTTAAATGATATTGCAGAGCGCTATCGTGTAGGCGAAACAGTTGGTTCGACGTCTTATCAGTTGGCTGAGGTCTACTGGGATCATGTGATCTTGAGACAAGGTAATGGCGCAACGCGTGAAGTGAAATTTAAAGGCTTAGATAAAGGGTTATACCAACCAATCGCGCCAGTATTAGGTGGTACGAATAATGCAGCACCACCTTCTTCTGCACCTCAGCAAGCTACGCAAAATACACCGCAATCTGCTTTAGGTCAGGCCATCCAACAAATGCAGGAAAACCGTGAACAATACTTAAAAAATATGGGTGTGAGCGGTGGTGGTGCAGATGGCTATGAAATATCAGATCGTACACCAATCAGTTTAAAAAACACTTTGGGTTTACGTTCAGGTGATCGTATTCTATCGATCAACGGTCAAACAGTAGGGCAAGGACTCAGTGACGTACAATTACTAGAGCAAGTGCGTCGTGAAGGACATGCCAAAATAGAAATAAAACGTGGTGATCAAGTGATGACCATACAACAAAGTTTTTAGTGATGGAACGTCACCACATAAGTTAGGAATAAGTGCAGGTTATGGCTTTATTGAATCATCAACGTCCACTTTGGGCATTACTTGCTGCAGCGCCTTTAGTTGCGACAATCAGTACCAATGTGCAAGCACAGACATGGAAGATTAATCTACGTGATGCGGATTTGACGGCATTTATTAATGAAGTGGCTGACATTACGGGTAAAAACTTTGCGGTTGATCCACGCGTACGCGGAAATGTCACGGTTATTTCAAACAAGCCTTTAAATAAAGATGAAGTTTATGATCTTTTTTTAGGGGTGTTGAATGTCAATGGTGTGGTGGCACTCCCTTCTGGAAATACGGTTAAGCTTGTCCCTGACAGCAATGCAAAAAATTCGGGGATTCCGTACGATGCGCGCAGTCGAGCGGGTGGTGATCAAATCGTTACGCGTGTCATTTGGTTAGAAAATACCAATCCGAATGATTTGATTCCTGCATTACGTCCTTTGATGCCACAATTTGCACATTTAGCTGCTGTGGCTGGAACTAATGCATTAATTGTTTCAGATCGTGCAACCAATATCTATCAGCTTGAAAGTATTGTGCGTAATCTAGACGGCACTGGTCAAAATGATATTGAAGCGATTACTTTGCAATCGAGTCAGGCTGAGGAAATTATTGGCTTATTGGAAACAATGAGTGCAACAGGTGCTTCAAAAGATTTTATCGGTTCACGTGTACGTGTGATCGCGGATAACCGTACCAACCGTATTTTGATTAAAGGTGACCCAAACTCACGTAAACGTTTACGTCACATGATTGAAATGTTGGATGTTCCTTCGGCTGATCGTTTAGGTGGACTCAAGGTCTTCCGTTTAAAATATGCGAGTGCGAAAAATTTAGCTGAAATTTTACAAGGCCTAGTAACAGGACAGTCAGTTTCATCGTCATCATCAAATAGTGGTAATTCCTCTTCTAGTAACTCAATTAACAATCTGATTTCGAATAATCAAAACTCTAGTTCTTCAACGGGCTCATCATCTTCTATTTCAACACCGTCGATTAATCTAAATGGTGGTTCAAACAACAATCAAAATGGTGGTGTCACAAGCTTTAATGGTGGTGGAGTGAGTATTATTGCGGATAGTACTCAAAATGCTTTGGTAGTGAAGGCTGATCCTCAGTTAATGCGAGAAATAGAAGCGGCTATTCAACAGTTGGATATTCGTCGTCAACAAGTTTTGATTGAGGCTGCAATTATTGAAGTGGCTGGTGATGATGCGGATCAATTAGGGGTTCAATGGGCATTAGGTGATATTAGTAGTGGTGTAGGCCTTATTAATTTTACCAATGTCGGGTCAAGTTTATCTAAGTTAGCTGCGGGTTATCTAACTGGTGGTGCAGCCGGTTTAGGTTCAGCTGTTGGTGCGGGGTCATCCATTGCGTTAGGTGATTATAAAGAAGGCGCAGATGGTTCGCGTAAATTGTACGGTGCGCTCATCCAAGCGTTAAAAAGCAATACCAAGTCTAATCTGCTTTCTACACCATCGATTGTAACGATGGATAATGAAGAAGCGTACATTGTTGTTGGTCAAAACGTTCCTTTTGTTACAGGTTCTGTGACGACGAATAGTACTGGTGTGAACCCTTATACGACTGTTGAACGTAAAGATGTGGGGGTTACTTTAAAAGTTGTTCCTCATATTGGTGAAGGTGGATCGGTTCGTTTAGAGGTAGAGCAAGAGGTTTCTGCGGTTCAAGAAAGTCGTGGACAAGCAACTGATTTGGTCACCAGTAAGCGAGCAATTAAAACAGCAGTTCTAGCAGATCATGGGCAGACCGTTGTGCTTGGTGGTTTGATTTCCGATAATACGGTCCAATCTCGACAAGGTGTCCCAGTTCTTAGTGATATTCCTTACTTAGGTCGATTGTTTAGAGCGGATAGCAAGACGAATGAGAAACGCAATTTACTTGTTTTTATCCATCCTACCATCGTAGGCGATGCGGATGATGTTCGACGTATTTCTCAACAACGTTATAATCAACTTTATAGCTTGCAGTTGGCAATGGATAAAAATGGTAACTTTGCAAAATTACCAGAAAATGTGAATGATATTTATCGCCAACAACCTGTGGCAACGAATAGTTCTCCTTATCAGAAAGTTCCAACAGCAACTCAGCAAAATCAATCTGGCGCTGTTTCAACACCTGTAGCGGAAGATAGACCTGTTGTACAGCAAAAATCAGTTGCACTTCCTGTAAAGGAAACTGAACGCAGTAAAAATACGGTGACAACAACAACGATTCGCCCAGCATCTTCACAGTAGATGCACAGAAGACCTTATGCGACAATGTTACAATTGCAAGAAATTATATAAGGATATGCATCTATGACTTGGAAATTACAAGCCATTACAGGTGAATTTACGGGGCAAGAAATTAGTGTTGAACGTGATATGTTGGTTGGGCGCCATCAAGATGCTGATTTGCTGCTGCAATCGGCAGATATATCACGTCGACATGCTGCATTGTTGCTGAAAGATCAGCAGCTTTGGGTGCAAGATCTGAATTCTTCTAATGGAACATTTATCAATGATCTAAAAATTGAGCAAGAGACAGAATTGAATGATGGTGATATTGTTCAATTTGCAAGCTTTATGTTTTCTGTTCTTGCCCCAGTAAGTGTTGCAGATTTGCCTGAAATTGAAGCTGAGCCTGTATCATCTTCGGCACACGATCAAGGAATGCCTAGTATTGCAGAACGCGCTGCAGAAACTTCTATTGCTCGAGATGGTATGCCACAACAAGTGACAATACCAAAACCAGCACCAATTCCAGAGGGTGTGGATGTCAAAGTCACTGCGCCTGAGCAACAACCAGTTGTGATTGAAGAGCCAGTTTCTCGTGTTGAACAAGAAAAAGAACAGCAAAATGCTTCTGTAGGCTTAATTTCAATTATTGTGTTGGTGATTTTAGCTGTGATTGCATGGTTGTTCTTTAAATAATCGATCTAAGCTTTTACAATCAAAGGCATGCTATTTGAGCGTGCCTTTTGTTTTTGAGTGAAAATATGTCTGTTGCACAGTTACAACATCGCGATCTAATTTTATTTGATTTGGATGGAACTCTAGTTGATTCAGCTGCTGATTTATATCGATCAATGAATCTCAGCTTGGAACAACTAGGATGGCCTTTGGTGACTGAATTACAAGTTCGAGAGTGGGTTGGTAAAGGCGCAGCAAAATTATGCGAAACAGTGCTTGAGCATTTGTTTGGTCAAGTTGATGCACAAAAGCAGAAAAAATTACTCGATACTTTCTTGGATGTTTATGCACGTGAGCTATGTGTAAATACCACAATTTATGATGGTGTCTTAGCTTTCTTGGAGTACTGTCAAAGCCATAATATTTTAATGGCATGTGTGACTAACAAGCCTGAGCACTTGGCTGAGGGAATCTTAGAAAGCTTAAAGCTCTCTTCTTTTTTTGAAATGGTGGTTGGTGGTGATACTTTGCCAGAGCGCAAACCACATCCGTTGCCTTTATTACATTGTATGCAGCAGCAAAATGTTGATAAGGCAGGCACATTAATGGTAGGTGATTCCAGTAATGACGTGGAAGCGGCTAGACGTGCAGGTATTGATTGTATTGTGGTTAGCTATGGCTATAATCATGGTGAAAACATCTATGATTGTCAGCCACAACAAGTTGTTGATAGTTTATTTGAATTGGTTGAAGAAGATCAAATAAGGAGAAAGGCATGAGCTTGGTTATGGTTTTTCGATGGCGAAATTAAAGCAAGATCGAACGAAAACGCAAAGAAACTTAACCATAGAGAATATTCATGACTTCACAAGTACAATTCGAACAGCTGAAATCGGCTGGCTTCAATACGATTCCTGTTTATCGCCAGCGTTTGGCGGATACAGAAACGCCGCTTTCAGTATTTGCTCGTTTTAAAGAACAGAAACAAGCCTATTTATTTGAATCTGTAGAGGGTGGTGAAAACTGGGCGCGTTACTCCATGATTGGTTTGGGTGAATCGACCGTTTTTTCATGTAATGCTGGGGTTTTAACGATTCAGCAGGCAGATGGCTCGGTAACAGAACAGCCGTGTGCTGACCCGTTTCAGTATATCCGTGAATTTCAAAGCCAGTTTAAAGTACCGACTCAAAAAGAAATTCCAGATTTGCCGAGTTTTACTGGTGGTTTGGTAGGGTATTTGGGCTATGACGCTGTTCGTTATATTGAGCCAAAACTCAAAAATGTTCCAACTGCGGATCCTGTAACACTACCTGATTTATGGTTAATGTTGTCTCAAACAGTTATCGTATTTGATAATTTAAAAGATACCTTGTTTTTAATTCATCATGCGGATGCTAAACAGCCAAACGCGTATGATCAAGCTCAGACTAAATTAGATCAACTTGAGCAATTGCTTGCAATCCCAGTGAGTTTACAAGCTAAGCCACATACCAAGCCGAACTTTGAGTCAATTACGGGGCGCGAGAAGTTTCTTCAGACTGTTGAAAAGGTAAAAGAATACATTCGTGCTGGTGATGTAATGCAGGTGGTGCCTGGGCAACGTATGGTGTCTGATTTTGATGGAGAGGCCTTGCAGGTTTATCGTGCTTTGCGTCATTTAAATCCATCACCTTATTTATTCCTTGTACAAGGGCAGACCATTACTGATCAAAAGCCTTTTCATATTGTAGGTTCATCGCCTGAGATTTTATCTCGTTTAGAGAATGGTATTGCAACAGTTCGTCCATTGGCTGGAACACGACCTCGTGGTAAGACCAAAGAAGAAGATCTTGCTTTAGAGCAAGATTTACTGGCAGACGAAAAAGAAATTGCTGAGCATCTCATGTTGATTGATCTTGGTCGTAATGATGTTGGGCGTGTTTCAAAGATTGGTAAGGTTCAAGTAACGGACCGAATGGTCATAGAGCGTTATTCGCATGTCATGCATATTGTGTCAAATGTGCAAGGTGAAGTTCGAGATGATGTTGATGCTTTAGATGTATTTAAAGCAACGTTCCCAGCAGGAACACTTTCAGGCGCGCCAAAAATTCGTGCCATGGAAATTATTGACGAAGTTGAGCCTGTAAAACGCGGTGTTTTTGGTGGTGCAGTTGGATATCTGGGCTGGCATGGTGAAATGGATATGTCTATTGCGATTCGAACCTGTGTTATTCGTGAAAATAAAGTCTATGTGCAAGCTGGTGCGGGACTGGTTGCAGACTCAAATCCTGAATCAGAGTGGAATGAGACCCAAATAAAAGCTCGTGCAGTGATCAAAGCGGTTGAATTATCGTCAAACGGGTTGATTTTATGAGTTTTTAAGGTTTTTTTTGAAAAAACCACTTGCATCGATTCAGAGTTTTGCTAAACTGCACACCGTTCCGATACGAAACGTACGAAACGCTAAGAAAGAGCCGGCATAGCTCAGTTGGTAGAGCAACTGACTTGTAATCAGTAGGTCCACAGTTCGAATCCGTGTGCCGGCACCATCTTAAAGTGTACTGTGTGAGTAGTAAAGGAAAGCGCTGAAATAAGTGCGACGTGGTGGGATTCCCGAGCGGCCAAAGGGGGCAGACTGTAACTCTGTTGCGAAAGCTTCGAAGGTTCGAATCCTTCTCCCACCACCATTAACTTCGAATGAAGTGGTTAATACCAATGTCGTGCGGGAGTAACTCAGTTGGTAGAGTGGCAGCCTTCCAAGCTGCATGTCGCGAGTTCGATCCTCGTCTCCCGCTCCATCGAAGGATAATCGCTCTTATAGCTCAGTGGTAGAGCACTCCCTTGGTAAGGGAGAGGTCTCGAGTTCAAATCTCGATAAGAGCTCCAGATATACAGCTTAGTAGAGTTTTCTACAAAATTTTAAAGAAGCAGGCTTTTATAGTCTGCTTTTCAAGTATTAGGTGTCTAGTTTTTTAGGCAAATGTCGATAAAGAAGGTTTTTCAGGGTTGTTTTTCTCTAAACTGGTGTCGACGTAAACGAGGAAAATCAAATGGCTAAGGCTAAGTTTGAACGTAATAAACCACACGTAAACGTGGGTACAATTGGTCACGTTGACCATGGTAAAACAACTTTAACTGCTGCGATTGCAACGATCTGTGCAAAAACTTACGGCGGTGAAGCTAAAGATTACGCAGCTATCGACTCTGCACCAGAAGAAAAAGCACGTGGTATTACAATTAATACTTCACACGTAGAATACGATTCTCCAACTCGTCACTACGCTCACGTAGACTGCCCGGGTCACGCCGATTATGTTAAAAACATGATTACTGGTGCTGCTCAGATGGACGGCGCGATCCTTGTATGTGCTGCGACGGATGGTCCAATGCCACAAACTCGTGAACACATCCTTCTTTCTCGTCAGGTTGGTGTACCTTACATTCTTGTATTCCTTAACAAGTGTGACCTTGTTGATGATGAAGAATTACTTGAATTAGTAGAAATGGAAGTTCGTGAACTTCTTTCTACTTATGACTTCCCAGGTGATGACACTCCAGTTATCCGTGGTTCTGCTCTTGCTGCGCTTAATGGCGACGCTGGTCAATATGGTGAGTCTTCAGTTCTTGC
>NZ_JBICJJ010000029.1:0-60610 GCF_043102985.1 Acinetobacter sp. YQ_14
TTTGCCCGCGGGGGATAATTATAGAGAAAAATTTACCTTGATAACAGTGTGGTTGTTTTGTATTCTGATTAAAATATAATTACATATTTAAAAATAAACAATTGCAAATTTATCAGATAAAATCATTGTAGAAATAAGAAGTTCATTGAGAATAAGTATATGAATAATAAAATTTTAATACAAATAACCGCTACACTATTTTTATTTACTTTAGCAGGGTGTAATTCTTCTATAAGAATTCGACCAGATTCTCCATATGTCATGTCTATTCCTAGAGATGACTTACCTACAGCTGTTGTCTACTTTATGGCTGACAATCAGGAGCGAGAACTGTTTGGCGATCCGACATACTATTCTGCGCGCCTCGCACAAGACACTAGTGACGTCGCTATTCGCTCAGTAGAGCAGGATCTCTATACAAAATATGTTGCTGAGTCCGTAATGCGACGAATCACTCAGCAAGACGGGGTTCCTCCAGTGATCCACTTAGGCGA
Organism: Acinetobacter sp. YQ_14; assembly: GCF_043102985.1. NCBI lineage: Bacteria > Pseudomonadati > Pseudomonadota > Gammaproteobacteria > Moraxellales > Moraxellaceae > Acinetobacter > Acinetobacter sp. YQ_14. The sequence continues at coordinate 495 of NZ_JBICJJ010000029.1, forward strand.
TCTTCTTGATTATTCATGCCATTCCGAATTAAAGCGCCTCCAGCACTTTTCCTTTCTATCTGCTCCTAATATCTATATTGTTAAAGGTAATCACGATGGTATTTTTCAAGGGAACATGAGTTATGGTGGGTGGATTGGAATGGCTTGGTTATATATTCGAAAGTTCACTGTCAACCATAGCATTGATCCATCACTTGAGGGACACTTCAATGCTGTCTGCGGTCAGCTAGACGGTAATTCGCTTGCATCTGATGCTAATAGCCTGCGTCCATTTCCAGATGCCCGCGAATGGCCGCACCAGTTCAATTGTGACTACCTGCGGTTGAAGAGTGGTGGAAAACTCACACCTGCTATTGAAACGTTCTGTAATGCGTCGGATTACCACAGGCGTGTGAAAGTGGCTGACGGTAAAAAAACACCACCGCTGATTAACTCGCAGCTGACAGTCCATACCCCATATGAGTACACGGCAACCATCAACACTGGTAACTCGTTGAATAAATGGAACACAGGTTCGCTGCTCCAATCCGTACGCGTCCCGCTGAAACAGCTTGGTGTTTCCAATAATGCAGAGCTAGGAATGATCCTGATCGACACAACGGATTGGCCTAGTGTACCGAGCTTTAAGTTCCTTTCGAAAAAGTCGAATTCAAGTACTGGCACTATTCGTCAAGGCCAGCGTGACCTCATTGTTGCGCAGCTCAAGTCATGGCGAGATGATCCGAAGCAAAATATTAAAGCCGTAGTGCTGGCTGGACACTATCCACTTCGAGCGCTTGATCGTAGCTCGGCAAGGTGGATGCTAACACTGCACGATCAGTTTCCCTTTGTGGCTCCTATTTACTTCAGCGCGCATACTCATGAGGGATATGCTGCTGTAGGCGATGACAAGGCAGTATCGAAAGGAGTGATTCAAGAGATCAATATTGGCTCGCTCATCGATGCGCCAGTCCATTATCGTAAAGCAATTTTCAGATGGGATGCAGAACGTTCACGTTTGCTGCTCACATCAGAAATACGTACTCCTTGGACGGAATTGAACTGTGCGGCAATAGGTTCGCCACAAGCTAAAGCTGCTGCGCTAGGTCGGGCATCAGCAGAAAAATATAACCACAACAAAAGTTTTCAACCGAAGAAACAATGGTGCCAGCGGCTAATCTTTGCAGGTAGATCTATGCGTGATTTGGCAGGACAGGTTGTCGAAGAGAAGGATTACTCCGAGTGCATAGGAAGTGAGCTTCGTCCGACACCAGATTTTTTGGCCCATTATAGAACTGTTCAAGCAACTATGGATACCTCACTCATTGGTAATATCCCTATGCAGGAGCGTCTGGCATGCGCTGCTCTAGCTGGTGGAGAGGTCTTCTCGTTTAATAAGGAACATAAGCCCCCAGAGATTATTAGCTATGTCTTCGACTTGGGAGTAAATGGTCAGAAATAGACGTAGAAAACTTAAGATGAACCGACTTTTCAGAGAGTATTTGCAACGATTAAACGGTAGAAATTGGTTCTAGAAGCTTGCTGCTTATGTAAGCTTCTAGCTGAAGAGAGGGTACCAGAGCTATTCTCTCATAAATTTATTTCAGAGAGAATATAAGCAAATAGAACTGTAACAGACGTAAATTGACCTGATGAATGTACGCTTAGGCATACGACTAATCGATATGATATTTCCGTAATTTGGCAACAAGTGCTGTTAGTCCTTTCACTTCAAATTCATTGGCTTCAAATTTTTCGTCTTTATTACGTTTAAAGATGTCGCGAATTTCAATCACAGCATTCGGATCAACTAGACCTAAGCTTGAGGTTACTTGGCGAATTTGACTGATTGAACGTGAGCCATTGGTTGAACCATAGCCGATAAAGGCTGCAGGTTTATCTTGCCATTCTTTACCGACATAATCCAAGGCATTCTTGAGTGCTGGACTATAGCCATGGTTATATTCAGGGCTAATGAAGATAAACGCCTGTGCCTGTGCAATTTTATCTGCCCATTGCTGTTGTTTGGGTTGGTCATAGATGCCTGTTGCAGGTGGGTGAGAACCTGCAAATAGAGGTAAGTCCCATTCCTTAAGATCAACAACTTCGGTTTGAATATCTTTTAATGCGAGTTCAGTTATCGCTTGTTGTACCCAATTTGCGACTTTGATCGCTGTACGACCTTCCCGAACACTACCAACAATAATATAAATGAGCATATTTAAATTCCTGTGTTATTGCTTTGATTTTAAAAATAAATGCCTTTAAATGATCTTATACTTTTTTTAGGCGATAAAAAAAGCTCTCATTTGAGAGCTTTTTTGTTACATCAATTTGATGCCTTGCTGGCCTGCAGGGGTAACTTTGAAGATTTCCACTTCAAAGGTAATATTTTTGCCTGCCAATGGGTGGTTAAAATCGATTTCTGTAATGTCATCATTGACCGATTTTACGATTCCAAACAAGGTTGCTTTGGCTTTATCTTCAAATTCAATCATGTGACCAACAATTGGACGTTGTTCAAATTTGACGGTATCGAAGGTTTGAATATTTTCAGGATTCCAAGGACCGAATGCATCTTCTGGTGGTAAATGTACAGTACGACGATCGCCTGCACGTAAACCAAATAATGCCTTTTCAAATCCTGGCAGTAAGTTACCATCACCAATCACAAGATTTACAGGTTCTTCGCGTCCACGAGTGTTGTCGATTTCAACACCATTTTCAATGGATACAGAAAAATGTAAGTCAACTTTTGAGCCGTCTTGAATACGGATTTCTTCGTTAGGTTGGATAATTTCGTTCATCTTATGCATCCGCATTTTGGTTGCGTTTCTTCTCTAAGAAGAAAGTATCAATCAACAGTAAAATAGTCCCTAAAGTAATAGCGCTATCTGCAAGATTGAAAGCAGGGAAGTGGCTGTTTTGGTAGTACACATGGATAAAGTCGACGACATAGCCTAGGCTGACGCGGTCAATCAAATTACCAATCGCACCGCCCAGAATCAAGGCAATAGCCATCGGTAAAATCACCATTTTCTTCGGCATACGCATTAACCAAAACACAAAAATGATCGATACGATACCCGCTAAAGAGGTAAAGAAATAACGCTGCCAACCACCCGCATCTGATAAAAAGCTAAAAGCAGCCCCGTAGTTATGCAGTAAAGTCCAGTTTAAAAATGGTAAGACTGGGATTGGATCGGCGTAATTTAAATGTGTACTGGCAATCCATTTTGTCCATTGATCCAACACAATGGCAAGGACTGAAAGTCCAAGCCAAAGTAAATTGTGCGGATAAAACTGAAACAAGCCTTTTTTTGCTTGTGAATTAGGCATACTTTCTCACTTCGCCACCACCAGTGACGTTGATGATACAACGAGCGCATAAACCTGCATGACCAACATGTGTATTTACATCAGGCAATACATGCCAGCAACGTACACATTTCTCACCATCTGCTGCTGAAACTTGAACGCGCAGACCAGCAAGATCTGTGCTTTCACCTTGTTCAGCATAAGGGTGAACGATGACTTGAGATGTGATCAAGACAAAACGCAATTCATCGGCCAATTGATTTAACAATGTCTGTAATGCTTCATCTGCCCAAAGTTCGACTTTGGCAGATAAGTTACTGCCGATGAGTTTAGCGTTACGTGCGGCTTCAATCTGTTTATTTACTGCTGATTTTACGCTAATCAATGTTTGCCAATCTGCTTCTGAAAGCAGGTTTGCAGTTGATGCAGTTGGGATATCATACCATTCAGCGGTAAATACATATTTTCCTGTTTGTTCAGGAATCAACGGCCAAGCCTCTTGTGCAGTAAAGCTTAGGATTGGTGACATCCAGCGAACAAAGGCTTGAACAATATGATACAGCGCGGTTTGAGCAGAATGACGTGCTTGAGAATCTGCTTTGGTGGTGTATTGACGATCTTTGATGATGTCGAGGTAGAAACCACCCAAGTCATTGATACAGAAGTTAGTCAGTGCATTGGTCACAATATGGAAATTCATCTCTTCATAAGCTTGCTGAATAGTTTTTTGAACCTCAGCAGCGCGTTGTAAGATGTATTGATCCAATGCAATCAACTGATCTACTGGCAGCGCATCTGTAGATGGTTTGAAACCATTTAAGTTCGCCAATAAGAAACGTAAAGTATTACGAATACGACGATAACCATCAGAGGCACGGCTAAAGATTTCCTTACCTGCCGTCATTTCATAACGGTAGTCAGCTGAAGCAATCCAGAAGCGTAAACCATCCGCACCCATATCTTTGATAATGTCTTGTGGGGTAATGATGTTGCCCAATGATTTAGACATCTTACGGCCTTTCTCATCAACCACGAAACCGTGGGTGAGTAGGCCTTTATATGGTGCACGTTCATTGATTGCAATTGAAGTCAGCAATGAAGATTGGAACCAGCCACGGTGTTGGTCTGAACCTTCAAGATATAAATCTGCTGGATCTTGTAGATCATCACGTTCACGCAGCACAGCGTAGTGTGTCGTTCCAGAGTCAAACCAAACGTCTAAGGTATCGCGTACTGCATTGTATTGTTCTGCATCAGCACCGATGAACTCACTCGCTTCACGGTTATACCAACCATCGATACCTTCTTGTTCGATTAGTTTAGCCACTTCTTCGATCAACTCAGGCGTGCGTGGATGCAGAGCATTGGTATCTTTATGTACGAAGAATGGGATTGGCACGCCCCAAGTACGTTGACGTGAGATACACCAGTCAGGACGACCTTCGATCATCGACTGAATACGGCTTTGGCCCCAATCAGGCACAAATTCGATGTCATTTTCAATCGCATTCAAGGCATTTTGGCGTAGACCATTGGCATCCATGCTGATAAACCACTGCGGTGTTGCACGGAAGATAATTGGTGTTTTATGACGCCAGCAGTGTGGGTAGCTGTGTTTAATGGGGTGGTGTGCCCATAAACGACCCACTGCGCCCAATGCCTCAATGATTTGAGGATTTGCTTTATAGATGTGCTCGCCAGCAAAGATCGGAGCTGTTGGCAAATAAACACCATTGCCGCCCACTGGATTATCTACTTTTAGATTGTACTGTAAACCGACTTTATAATCGTCTACACCATGGCCGGGTGCGGTATGAACAGCACCTGTACCACTTGTTGCGATGACATGCTCACCTAAAATCACAGGTACTTGACGATCTGTTAACAGTGGGTGTTGCAATAACAGATTTTCGATTGCCGCGCCTTTAAAATCAGCCAGTACCACTGGATTTTCTAGTTTGTAGCGTTCGATCGCAGATTCAACTAAATCTTTAGCTAGAATAAAGTTTTGCGTGCCACGTTCAGTCGTCACTTGAACCAATTGATAGTCGATTTCAGCGTGTAGTGCTACAGCTTGGTTAGCAGGCAAAGTCCACGGTGTGGTGGTCCAGATCACAATATCAGTTGCATCTTGCACATCAACATTCAAACGTGTGCTTAAATCTTTGAGATCAACAACGCTGAAGCCAACATCAATCGCATCTGATTTCTTATCTTCGTATTCAACTTCCGCCTCTGCGAGTGCAGAGCCACAGTCCATACACCAGTTGACTGGTTTTAGACCCGGTTCAATATGACCAGCTTTGGCAATTGCACCTAGTGATCGTACGATGTCCGCTTCTTGTTTGAAGTTCATGGTGAGATAAGGATTGTCCCAGTCACCAAATACCCCCATACGCACGAAGTCTTTCTTTTGTAGCTCAACTTGTGAATAGGCATATTCACGACATGCTTTACGGAAAGTTGAAGCATCAACTTTAACACCGACTTTGCCGACTTTTTCTTCGACTTTCAGTTCGATTGGTAAACCATGACAGTCCCAGCCCGGTACATAGGGTGCATCGAAGCCATCTAAAACGCGGCTTTTAATGATGATGTCTTTTAAAACTTTATTGACTGCATGACCTAAGTGGATTTGACCATTGGCATATGGAGGGCCGTCATGAAGTACATATTTTTTCTTGCCAATACGCGATTCACGAATCTGCTGATAAATGTTGTCGGCATACCACTCTTCTAACCATTTAGCTTCACGCACAGCTAAGTTTGCTTTCATCGCAAATTCAGTATGAGGTAAATTGAGTGTGGCTTTATAATCCACTGCATTTTCAGGAGTTTGCTTATCGCTCATGCAAGTTTTCTTCCAGTTTGATCAGTTTGTAAACTGACATGTATTACAAATGAAAATTAAATTTAAAAAGGAAATTCTGAAGTACGACTACGATAATCACGTAATTTTTGTACATCATCATCAATTCCGACTTTGAGTGCTTCAAGCGAAGGGTAATTCAATTCACCATGTAAATAGTGAAGAAAAGTCACCCGCATCAATAAGCCATACAGATTAGCAGAAACATCAGGGAAATGTACTTCTAATCGCCATTCTGGCTGTGCTTGTTGGATGGCAGGACGTGTCCCCACATGACCTGCACCAAATAAACTATCATTTTGATATCCTGCAATACCGTTGAGCGCAGGATCTGAATGTTTAATTTTTTCACTCAATGACGCGTTTTCACAGACCACATCTACTGCATAGATGCCATTTAAACAGGGTTTATGGCGATTTAAACGAACATTAATGGTTGGAAAATCAAGAGTACGACCAATCTGATCTCCATATTGCACTCGACCTGTAATGCTATAAGGACGACCCAGTAGTTTTGCAGCTAAAGCAAGATCACCTTCTTGTAGCACTTGGCGAATACGGGTAGAACTGACGCGTTCACCTTTTAAGGCAACGGTATTTAAATTTGTGACATCAAAACCATAATCACGTAAAAATTCGCTATTGCCCTGACGATCTTTACCAAAATGAAAGTCATCACCCAGCACTAAACTTTGTGCATTGAGTTTTAATTTGAGCAAGTCAGCAAATTGTGTTGCACTGAGGCTTCTAAAATATTGATCAAATTTTGCGACTGCGATGTAATCGACACCCAGTTCAGTTAAATATTCGACTTTTTCACGTAATGAGCTAATGCGCGGAGGTGCGTCATAACCTTTAAAAAATTCAAGTGGTTGCGGCTCGAAAATCATGACTAATGTGTTTAAGCCTTGTGCTTTGGCTAACATTTGCAATTGAGCAATCATCGCCTGATGACCGAGATGGACACCATCAAAATTGCCAATCGTTACCGCAGTCGGAGGTAACTGAAAATCTGGCGATAATGCGTTGAGACGAAGCAACTTCATGGGCGTTAAATACAGTGAATTTTGCAAAGGCTATATATTGCCATAATCTCGGCGTTTCGTCTTGTTGTTGTGTTTTTACACAGAAAAATTTTAATATTTAAAACTTTTATATCAATTTAATTTATTCATTAAATAAAAATAAATCAATTTTACTTATTTAAAATCTCTTTTAATATAACGCTATCGTTGCTTTATATCGAGATAGAGATGAAAAAGCCATTTTATCAGCTAGAACAGAGCAGAGATGTGATTCGCCATTTTACCCCAAACTGGTTTACTGCAACCATGGGAACAGGCGTTGTCGCAATGATTTTAGCACAGCTCCCTTTTGCTTCATCTGTTTTGTTTATGCTTGCGACTAAATTATGGCAGTTTAATATTTTGTTATTTAGCACTTTTAGCGTGCTTTATGCTTTACGTTGGATTTTATTTCCAAATGAAGCAAAACAGATTTTTAATCATCCCAATATGAGCTTGTTTTTAGGCGCTATTCCAATGGGTTTAGCCACTATTGCCAATGGTTTCCTCAGTTTTGGTATTCATCTTTACGGGGATATTGCAATACATATTGCTGAATACCTTTGGTATCTCGATGTTTTGCTCGCAGTGATGATCGCATGGATTGTGCCGTTTTGTATGTTTAGCTGCCAAGATCATCAGCTACATCGTATGACGGCAGTATGGTTACTCCCGATAGTGGCGTGTGAAGTTGCAGCCAGTTCTGCTGGTCTTTTATTGCAACATTTAGCTGCTGACCAACATGCTTTAGCGATCTTGATCACTGGTTATGTGTTGTGGGGGATTTCAGTACTACCTGCTTTTGCGATCTTAACCATTTTAATGTTGCGTTTGGCCTTGCACCAATTGCCAGAGAAAGAAGTCGCGATTTCTAGTTGGTTATGTTTAGGACCGATTGGAACGGGAGCATTAGCGTTATTATTGCTTGGTGAGCAAGCGCCACGAATTATGCAAGTGATGGGTTTTGATGGCTTAGCAGTATTACTTCCAGCCTTAGGCATCGTTGCAAGTTTGGTGTTATTAGGTTTTGGTTTGTGGTGGTTTGGAATTGCAATTCTTACAACTTTACGTCATACACGCACAGGTATTCCATTTAATCTCGGTTGGTGGGGTTTAACGTTCCCATTCGGCGTGTTTGTTTTAGCGATATTTAACTTAGCACATCAGTTACATATCGACTTCTTACAGTATGTGGCGGTGATATTAAGTGTATTGTTAGTTGGCTTGTGGGCGTTGGTGGTGAAGAAAACCGTAGCGGGAGCGTATAGTGGTCAATTATTTTTCTCTCCCTGTTTGGTCGCCTTACAGCAGAAGATGCAATAATATTGAGGTGTGCCGAAGCACACCTTTTTTGTGTCTCTATTTTGATTTGAACGAGTCTTTTTTATGAATGCTGATATTGCTCTGATTATGGCTTTGCCGAATGAATCTAAAGGCTTGTTTGAACAAGCAGGCATTGATGTTCATTACAGTGGCATCGGCAAAATTAATGCAGCATTTAAAGCCTTTGAGGTGATTCAAAAGACGGGATGTAAAACGCTGATCAATTTAGGCAGTGCAGGCAGTTCACACTTTGATGCGCATAGCTTGGTCGAGGTTACGACTTTTGTGCAACGTGATATGGATGTTTCACCTTTAGGTTTTGCTGTTGGGGTGACACCGATGGATGAGCATTTTCCAGCAGAGATTCATGCACAACCCCACTTTGAATCCTTACCAAAGGGAATTTGTGGTACGGGTGATTCGTTTGAAACAGGAGTACCAAAGGTCAGTTGTAATCTTGTGGACATGGAAGCCTATGCCTTGGCTAAAGTGTGTAAAAAGCTCGGTGTACGATTGATCTCAGTCAAATACATTACTGATGGTGCAAATGATACTGCTCATTTGGATTGGGAAGAGAACTTGTTGCTTGGCGCACAAAAATTATTGGCGTTGTATCAGGCACATTTTTAAATGCAAAGTTTTAATGCTGTAGTGTGTGCAGGTAAACTTTATGAAGCTGGAAAATTTTGAAATAAAATAATTGTTTTGAAGTGAGTTCGCATAAGAGGTTTTATGTTAAGTAAAAGTATTATAAAATTAATTTTACTTATTCCTTTGTAATATATTTAATGAAATCACTTTTTTTTGAATTCGATTATTTTTTGAGTGAGCCTAGTCTTTCAGAAATATGGAATGATGCAGATACATTATTCGTTTTAGATACTAATGTCTTGTTAAACCTTTATTCTTACCAAGATGCAACAAAGAAAGCGATTTATAAAAGCCTTGATAAAGTGAATGATCGACTATGGGCACCACATCAGGTAATGCTAGAGTTTCATAAAAATAGACCAGAAATTATTTATAAAAGCAAAAAAAACTTTGACTTAATTAATGGATATTTGGATGCATTCATTCAAGCTCATAAGTGTAATGAAAAAGAATTAATTACTTTTGATACTAACTTTGGGAAAATGTATCCAGAATTAAGAGAGCTATTTAATAACTTTAAAGAATCTAGCAAAAAAATAATCAATGAAGTAATTCTAAAATTAGAAGAAGATGCAAGACCGATAAAAGCTAAAACAGAAGAGCTTAAAAAACAAACTATCTCTTTGACGGGAAGTGACAGTATTTATCAAAAGCTATTGGAATTGTATTCCGATGAGAAAGTAGGTTCTCCTTTTGATCAAGAAATATTAAATAAAATTTATGAAGATGGTGAGATTAGATATACAAAAGAAATTCCACCAGGCTATAAAGATGCACATAAAACAGAAGAGTTTTTAAATAGAGGTTTATTATATAAAAGCAAATTTGGGGATTTGATTTTATATAAGCAAATTCTTAAGCAAAGTTCAGAAAGAAAAATTAAAAATGTTATTTTTATATCAGAAGATAGTAAAAAAGATTGGAAAGAGAGTGTGCCTCATGAAAGTAGTAAATATTATGGAGTCAGACGAGAAATTAGAGAAGAAGCTTTTAAAGAAGCAGGAATATTGAATTTTTTGGTTTTTAATACGGAAGAATTTATTAAACATAGTAAGGTCAAACTAGATACTAATTTAGTTGCTGATTTGAATGCCGTTCATGAAAATTATATAACTATTAATAATTTTAAAAGTGCGTCAGAAGAAAAATTTAAATTAAGTAATATCAGTAATTTGAATGATTATATTCTGAATCTAGAAATGGATATGAATACTTTTTCTAAACAAATTCAACAATTAAATTTTGATATAAAACATGCGGTTCATCAATTAAATTCTATACAACAAGAAATTAAAAATATTGAAGAAAGAATATTTGAAAATTTTGATGATTTAGATCCAAGTGAACTTCGTAAAGAACATGAATTACTAAGGAAACTAAATCAAGCTGAGAAAATGATTTCTGAAAACTTGGAAAGTCTAGAAAGTAAAAAACGACAATTATCTAAGCAAAGATTTTTGATAAGAAAAAATATAGAGCAACTTTTAACAGAACAACATAACAAATTAAATTCAGACGAAAAACGAAATTCTCTAGAAGATAGTGATGTTCGAAGAGTCAGAAATTCTTTAGAAGAGGGTGATGTTCGAAGAGTCAGAAATTCTTTAGAAGATAGTGATGTTCGAAGAGTCAGAAATTCTTTAGAAGAGGGTGATGTTCGAAGAGTCAGAAATTCTTTAGAAGATAGTGATGCTCGAAGAGTCAGAAATTCTTTAGAAGATAGTGATGTTCGAAGAGTCAGAAATTCTTTAGAAGAGGGTGATGTTCGAAGAGTCAGAAATTCTTTAGAAGAGGGTGATGTTCGAAGAGTCAGAAATTCTTTAGGAGAGGGTGATGCTCGAAGAGTCAGAAATTCTTTAGAAGATAGTGATGTTCGAAGAGTCAGAAATTCTTTAGAAGATAGTGATGTGCGAAGAGTCATAAATTCTTCAGAACTTCGGAGAAAAGATAATAACAGAGATGAAAATAAAGAATAGTTTTCATTTAATCTATCTAAAATTAACATAATACGCCTTATGCGTAATGATTGAAGTTTCCTCTTTAGCATCAATATCTTAACCAAAGCCGTTCCAATAAAAAGCGCACTGGAACGGCTTTTACTTGATGTTTCACATTCCATATAGGTTTATTGATCATTATTTTGTTTAGGTCAACTTAATAACATTCTCATGCACTGAATAGGAAAAGCGACTAACAAAGTCGCTTTTTAGTGTATTCCAATTGCTAAAATTAAGGCTCTTAACTAAAGAAAATTTAACGTGGTAATACGCCGTACAACATCATATGCACAGTGTGCTCAACCGAGCGTTGAAACATGCTACGGTTACGCAAAGTTTTACCCGTGACCATTTCCATTTGCGTCGAAAAGTCCGCGTAATTCTGGGTGATAGCCCAGATATTGAGAATCAACAATTCAGGGTCAATCTCTGCTGATAATTTACCTTGCTCTTGCCAAGTTTGGATCACTTTGGTTTTACGCTTAAATAGCTTTTTCAAAGGCCCTTTTAAAATAGGTAGAATATGCGGAGCACCCTGAATAATTTCTAATGCAAATAAACGAGAAGCTTTTGGCTGATCCCTTGAACTTTCTAATTTTTGAATTAGATAGTGTGTTAATGCTTCAGTTGGCTCAAGTTCTGACTCAAGGGTTTGCAAAGGAGCAAGCCACTTCTGTAAAACTGTTGTAAGAACTTCAACGTAAAGAGACTCTTTATTTTCATAATAATAGAAAATATTCGATTTATGCATATTTGCAAGCTGTGCAATCTCATCCAAACTTGCACCACTGAACCCATAGACGGAAAAAACATCCAGGGCAGCATTCAGCAATTGATTGCGCTTTTGTGTACTTTTTTTCTGTTCCATCTGAGAGCTTGATTCAAAAAATGTCATTGACATTGTAAGATAATTTGTCGGATTTGTGCACAATAACGCATTTTTTTTGTCGAAAAAAACTTTACGATGAAATGAAAATTCCCTACGTAATTGATAATTCTTGAAATCTCAATATATGAATACATATTTTGTAAAAAATTAATCTGTGTTGGTCTTGCAAGAACACTGAAATTCTATTATTTGGTGTGCCTTTAAATATAAAAAGCAGTCTTAGGTTGCTAAAACTGCATCAAGTACTTGTTGTTCAAGCTGAGCGAAAGTAATGCTTTTTTTACGGGGACGGGGGAGGTCTACTTGAAAATTTCGTGCGATATGACCCTGATCCAGCAAAATGATTCGATCTGCCAATTGCACTGCTTCACTGACATCATGTGTGACTAAAATTGCAGTAAAACCTTGTTCCTTCCATAGATGTTCAATCAAATTTTGCATTTCTAAACGCGTCAAAGCATCTAATGCGCCTAATGGCTCATCCAGCAATAAAATACGTGGTGTATGTGAAAGTGCGCGTGCAAGAGCGGCGCGTTGGCGCTGTCCACCAGAAAGCTGTGCTGGCCATTGATTGGCTTTGTCTTTTAAGCCTACTTTTTCTAATAGTGTTGCTGCAAGCGGATATTGCTCTTTAGCTAAACCAAGTTGAGCATTGTGCAGAACACTTTTCCACGGCAATAATCGAGGATCTTGGAACATCACGCGAATATCAGTGCTCGTAATGCCCTCATGGAAATTGCGAGCAGATTGAAATTTAATTTCTCCATAACTGACATTTTCTAACTGAGCAATCAAACGCAGCAGCGTACTTTTGCCGCAACCACTGCGTCCAACAATAGCAACAAATTCACCTGCTTGAATGTTGAGGTCTAAATCCTCAAGAACTTTGATATCACCATAAAATTTATACAGTTGCTCAATCAAAATATCAGCGCCATTGATGGGTACTGTAGAAGTTTCTGGCCCAGTTATAGGTTGAATAAGATTGTTATCGTAAAAGTTTAAATTTAAGTTACTCATGTTTCTGTGCCTTTTATTTTTGATAGCCTGCGTGCCAACGCAATAGATAGCGTTCTAGTACTTGTGCCAATACATCTGCTAATTTACCCAGTAGGGCGTAGAGTAAAATACCGACTAAGACAATATCGGTCTGTAAAAACTCGCGTGCATTCATGGTCATATAACCAATTCCTGACTGTGCTGAAATTGTTTCTGCAACGATTAAGAGTACCCAAACCAAACCTAGAGAAAAGCGCAGTCCAACTAAAATCGAGGGCATCGCACCCGGTAAAATAATGTCTCGATAGAGCTGCCAACGGTTGAGACCGTAGCTTTTGCCCATTTCGATGAGCTGTGGATCGACAGAGCGAATACCATGATAGGTATTGATATAAATTGGAAAAAATACGCCGATCGCAACCAAAAATAACTTGGCAGTTTCATCAATACCAAACCATAAAATCACCAGTGGAATCAGTGCCAGCGCAGGTATGTTACGGACCATTTGCAGGGTAGTATCCAGCAAGGTTGAAGCCACACGTGATGAGCCATTGAGTAGTCCTAGTATCAGACCGAGTCCACCACCAATTAATAAACCGAGTAGCGCCCGACCTGCACTGACTTTGACATGCTGCCAAAGTTCGCCACTGACTAGCAAATGCCAGAAAGCACCCACAACAGCAGTTGGGGCAGGTAATATTCGATTTTGTAGCAACCCAGAGCTAGATGCTGTTTGCCAAATCAGGATCAACAGTATTGGGAATAACCATGGCAGTAGACCTTTACCTATTCTTTGTGTTCCACGTGAAACATTATTCAAAAAAGGTTTTGTACTCATGCATCCTCCTTGACCAAGATTTTTGGCACTTTCTCTTCGGGCACATAGTTATTGGCAATGATTTCTCCGAATGGACCTGTGAGATGAGGTTGTGCCAATTTTTCACGAGTTTTAAGTGGGAGTAGTGGGAACACCAATTCGGCAAAGCGGATTGATTCTTCCAAATGTGGATAGCCAGAGAAAATAAAGGTATCAATGCCTAAATCAGCATATTCTTGAATGCGTGCGGCAACTGTTTCAGGGTCTCCGACTAAAGCAGTACCCGCGCCGCCACGAACTAAGCCAATGCCTGCCCATAAATTCGGAGATACCTCTAATTGATCTTTACGTCCGCCGTGTAGTGCAGCCATACGTTGCTGACCGACTGAGTCCATCTGCGCAAATTTTTTCTGTGCCGCCGCAATTGTGGCATCATCCAGATATTGAATCAGTTCATCGGCGGCGGCCCATGCTTGTTCATTGGTTTCACGTACAATTACATGCAAACGGATGCCATAAGTAAGTGTGCGACCTTTGGCAGCTGCTTTAGCACGGAGATATTCAATTTTCTCCTTTACCGCAGCAGGTGGTTCACCCCAAGTCAGATAGGTATCAACCTGTTCAGCTGCCAACTCTGTTGCAGCTTCTGAAGAACCACCAAACCAGAGGGGTGGGTACGGCTGTTGTACAGGTGGATAGAGCAGTTTGGCATCGTCAACTCTGAGGCGTTCGCCGTGAAAGCTAAACGGTTCACCCGTATGTGAGCGAGTGAGAATTTCGCGCCAGATTTTGACATATTCAGAAGCAGTTTGATAACGGGTACTGTGATCTTCATAGAGTCCATCACCTTTGAGTTCCTGTTCATCACCACCTGTGACAAGGTTGAGCAGAATACGGCCATTGGAGAGACGATCAAAAGTGGCTGCCATGCGTGCAGCAAGTGCTGGTGTGGTCAGCCCAGGACGAAGTGCGACTAAAAACTTAAGTTGGGTGGTTGCATCAATTAAACTGGCTGCCGTAATCCAAGGATCTTCACAAGAGCGTCCTGTTGGAATGAGTACGCCTGCATAACCCAGATTATCCACGGCAACTGCAATCTGTTTCATATAAGCATGATCGACCTGACGAGCACCCTTGCTGGTGCCTAAATAACGACTGTCACCATGAGTGGGGATAAACCAGAAAATATTCATGTCGATGTTCCTTATGAAAATGAAATCAATGTTCATTGGGCAGACCAGACACTGTGCTGAATATCAATTTGCGCAGGAATGAGTTGCTCTTGTTTAAATAAATCGGCGATTTGTTGCTGACTCTTTATGACCTCAGCTGTGAGGATGTGCACAGGCGATGGTTTTGGTCGTTTATCTAAAACACGTTGCGCCACAGGAAGGCTTAGCCCCGTACTTTGTGCATAAATCTGTAGTGCCTGATCTTGGTGCTGCACAATCCACTGATCCGCAATGTTGATGCTCTTAATCAGCTTTGGTGCAGAATCAGGATGCTTTTTAATAAAATCAGGATTACCAATATAAAAAGAATAAGTGGTTGGAAAAGCAGAGCCATCAACCAAGGTTTTGGTATGGCCTTGCAGTTCTGCTGTACCTAAGTAGGGTTCCCAAATTGCCCACGCATCTACGGCCTGCTTATCAAATGCTGCGCGTGCATCGGCAGGAGGTAACCAAATCGGTTGAATGTCTTGCCAAGATAGACCCGCTTTCTGCAAGGTTTTTGCCAAAAGTTCGTGCGCACTGGAGCCCTTTTGAACTGCGACACGTTTGCCTTTTAAGTCTTGCAGGGTGCTGATTTTATCGTTGGCATGTACCAAAATAGCTTGGCCTGTTGGTGCAACCACTTCATAAGCCACATAGCTCAATGGTTTAGCTGCAGCTTGAGCAAAGATGGGTGGAGTATTGCCGACATAACCAAAATCGACTGCACCAACGGCAAGAGCTTCAAGCATTTGTGGGCCTGCTGGAAATTCTCGCCATTCAATTTTGGCATTCGGAAATTCTTGCTCAAATAGCTTTTGTTGTTTGGCAACTAACAAATTGAGGGAAGATTTCTGGAAGCCAATGGATAGGGTTTTGACCGCCGTATTTTCAGTTGCTGAAGTTGTCTTCTCCGTACTCTGCTCTGGCTTCTGGCAACCACCCAGTGAAAATGTAGAGATCAGCAACCCCAAAACAGAAACTTTAGATAACAACTTCATGGCGATCCTCAATTATTTAACCGTTCTTTAATACGGCATCTTGGATCACAAGCTGCTTCGGAATCAGTTTCTGCGCAAAGAAGGCATCAGCGACATATTGCTGCTCTGTTGCGACTTTGGCAGAGATCGGTTGAACCCCGAAGCCCATGCGCGAAATTGAGCTTTTTAAAACATCAAACTCAAGCCCTGTTGGTTTTTCCAGTAATTTGGCTGCATCATCTGGATGTGTTTTGACCCAATCCGTGGTTTGATTGAGTGTGGTGACCAAGGTCGTTAAAACCTGAGGATGGCTTTCAGCAAATTGGCGATCGGCCAAATAGAATTGATGATTACTGACTAAGTGTTCACCTGTGGCGATCACACGGGCATGTATTTGGTGTTCAGCTGCGGCGAAGAAAGGATCCCAAATCACCCAAGCATCTACAGCACCTTTTTCAAATGCTGCACGTGCATCTGACGGTGGCAGGTAAACAGCTTGAACATCTTTTAAACTGAGATTGTTTGCTTCTAAGAGTTTGAGTAGAAGATAGTGAACATTGGAACCTTTATTCAGCGCCACACGTTTACCTTTCAGATCTTGGATGGATTGAATAGGAGAATTTTTTTGTACGATCAAGGCTTCGGCTTGTGGTGCTGCAGGTTGGTTCGCGACATAGACCAGATTGGGATTGGCGGCTTGAGCAAAGATTGGCGGTGCTTCACCTGCTTCGCCAAATACCACGCTACCTACATTTAATCCTTCCAAAAGTTGTGGGCCAGCTGGAAATTCAACCCATTTCACCGTGACAGCTTGAGCAGCAAGATTTTTTTCTAATTCACCTTTTGCTTTAACAATCGGCAAGATGCCATACTTTTGAAAGCCGATATTTAATGTTGTGGTTTCTTGTTTTGTTGTCTCTTGCTGCTCTGGTTTTTTTGCACAACCTGCAACACCCATTACACTGGCAAGACTTGCTGCAATGATTGTAGATGTTGCCCATGAACGATGAATAGAAATAGCCATGTGAGTTGCGCTCCCCGACAAATCAAAAGATTTAAATAAGATGAGCAACTAAGCTAAAACTTTTTTTATTGCATAAAAAATAACTAATTAGGCTTTGCTTATGATGAAAAAAGCAAAATAGAAGATTGCATAACTTTATCGATAGTTAGAATAAGAAAAACAATACTTTATTTACATAAATTATTGTTTTATATTGAATTTTAATATTTTGGTTTAGGTGGTATTGATTTCTAATCTACTAGTTAAGCAGAGATTATGATGATGAAGAGAGCTATTTATCAGAAATAAACATATCTCTTCACCATATTTAGTCTTCATATTAGCGTTTTTTTAAACACCAAAGAATTCCGCTGATAATTATAGAGTGCTTGGCGTGCATTCGGTAAATCATCTACGCTGGCAGGAATAAAGCCTTGTTCCAAGAACCAATGCGCTGTCCGAGTGGTCAGAACAAAGAGTTGCTGAATACCTTGTTGCTTGGCTTTGGTTTCTAAAAATTGCAAAATCTGGCTACCACGATTTGATTTTCGATAGCTTGAATCGACAGCAACACAGGCAATTTCCGCTGAACGAATTTCATCTGATCCAGCAGGAATTGGATATAGTGCAGCGCAGGCCAAGATCATGCCGTCTCGTTCAATCACTGCAAACTGTTCAATTTCACTTTCAAGGCGTTCGCGTGAGCGATAAACCAGAATACCTTCTTGTTCCAAAGGGCGAAGTAAGTTAATTAGGCCACCAACATCTTGAATATTGGCAATTCGCACCTCTTCATAGTGTGCATCTGTAATCAGCGTACCAATACCATCACGGGTAAATAGCTCTTCAATCAAAGCACCATCATATGCATAAGAAATCAAATGTACGCGATGAACGCCAGACAAAGAGGCTTGTTGTGCTTGCTTTAGGTGTAAAGCAAATTCTGGATATTGTTGCTGATTTTTTTGAATATAGGGTTCAAGCTGCCGAGAACTTAGTTCACGAAGTAACTGTTGTTGCTCATTCATTAGCCCTTGTTTTTCCCCAAGGAATATCAACTTATCTGCTTTCAAGGCAATCGCAGTTTTGGTCGCAACTTCTTCAGCGAGTAAGTTAAAGACTTCCCCTGTGGTTGAATAGCCTGTTGGACCAAGCAGAACAATATTGTGATTGTCTAAATGACGTTGAATGGCATCTGTATCTACGGAGCGAACTTCTCCCGTCAGCTGGAAATCAATACCTTCACGAATGCCATACGGTTTGGCTGTGACAAAATTGCCTGATACGACATCAATGCGAGCACCATACATCGGTGAGTTGGCGAGTCCCATCGACAGCAATGCTTCAATTTCGAGGCGAATTGAGCCGACAGCATTCATGACACCACGTAGAGATTCGCGAGTCGTGACACGACGGTTTTGATGAAAAGGTGTTTCGATATGACGTTCGAGTAGATTTTGATTGATCTGTGGACGTGCCCCATGCACGAGAATCAAGCGAATACCTAAAGAATGTAGCAGCGCAATATCGTGAATAATATGTTGAAAGTTATGGTGTTGAACGGCTTCACCACCAAACATTAACACAAAAGTTTTATCACGATGCGCGTTAATATACGGTGCAGAGTGGCGAAACCAATGTACATAATCTTGCGTTGTACTATTTAAAGTTTCAGTCATTTGGTTCGCCATGTTCATCTCAGAGATACATCAATTTATCTGATTCTAACCAAAAAAATGAAAAGATAAATCTATTCTCAAACTCACGAGACAACTTTAATTGAATTGGATGATCAAAAAAGCTTAAAAGCCCATGATGCGGATAATACTATTATCGTCTGCATTGACTAAAATAAAGTCATTATTGATTTTATACCATTGTTGGTTACGGCCTGGTTTTGGTAAATTATTATCTTTATAATCAACCTTATAACCATTTCCACGGTAGTGCTGAGGCATCACATAGCCTGCTTGCCAACGATGTTGTTTTAAACGCTCGACACCACGTTCTTCACGCATACGACGTTCACGTTGACGATTTTCACCATCTGGACGATCAAAGCCACGACCATTTTGCCAGCCACCACCACGCTGATCTTCATCACGATCAAAATGCGGACCTGCAAAACTAGCCATACTGCTAAAGATGGTCGTTGAACCTAAAATCAAGATAATGAAAAATTTTTTCATGATGCACCTTATGTATTTCGGATGTCTCTCATGTGAACTACTGTACGTTAAAAATGCAGAGAAACTGTGAAGATCAATTCATTATTCGATTAAAATAATGAAGAGACTTTAGTCCTTTCGCTGAAAACAACATCTTTAACGACAGTGTTCAATGTTATTTAGAATTATTCTATAAAATTAATTAACCTTGTGCATCAATACTTTGCCCGTTCATCTCTAAACTATCATCACCCATAAGGTAGAGATAGGCTGGCATGATGCTATCAGGCGTTGGAAGCACTTTTGGATCTTCTTCAGGATAGGCTTTTGCACGCATTGCAGTACGTGTGCCACCTGGGTTGATACAGTTAAAACGAATGTTTGGATACGTATTTTCTGCAGCAAAGATTTTGCTCATGGCTTCAGTTGCAACTTTAGAAACAGAATATGCTCCCCAAAGTGCACGTGCTTCACGGCCCACACTTGAGCTAGTGAATACCACAGAAGCGTGTTCCGATTTTTCAAGTAATGGCAGTAACGCTTGGGTCAATGCAAAAGGCGCACGTAAGTTGACCGCCATTACATCATCCCAAACATCAACAGGATAATGCGCAAGTTCAACTCGATCGCCGAGCATACCTGCATTATGCAAAATGCCATCAAGGCGACCAAATTGCTGTTCAAGCGTATCGACTAAAAGTTCATAGTCGTGGCTTGATGCCGTTGAAAGTTGTAAGGGTAAAATCGCAGGTTGGGGTGCTCCTAAGCCTTCGATTTCATCATAAATCACTTCAAGCTTATTGAGGGTACGGCCATGCAAAACAACTGTTGCGCCGTGAAGGGCATAACTCATAGCAGCAGCACGTCCGATCCCATCACCTGCACCAGTGATCAGGATAATACGATCTTTTAATAGATCAGGACGAGGTTGATATTCTGAATATTTCATTGTTATGCCTCCTGTTATGATCTTCAATATAATGTTTAACCCATCATACCCTGATTTTCTGACAAAACAGTGATTTTCTGTTTAAGCAGTTGATGGAGTTCAGGGATGGTGTGAATAATGGCATCAGCTTGCCATGCTGCGAGATCGTCACGTGATTCAACAGGTAAATAACCATAAGCTGCTAAGATGGTGTACATGTCCGCATTACGACCTGCATCGATGTCACGCGGATGATCGCCTACATAAATAATCTCTTGCACATCAATATCGAGCTGTTTTGCTGCGAGATACATCGGTTCAGGATCAGGTTTAGTTTTGCTGACATCCTCAGGGCAAACCAGCACTGCACAACGTTCTGTGAGATTCAGTTTTGCCAATAGTGATTCACTTAAACCGCGTGGTTTATTGGTGACAATTCCCCAAGGAATTTGATGTGCTTCAAGTTCCTCAAGCAAAGGGTACATCCCTAAAAAGAGATCGGTATCGACCACAATATTGTCACCATACACATCTAAAAAACGTTGGCGATGTGCTAAAAATACAGGGTCGGTGACATCTAATTCTGGATAGACCAGTTTGACCATGGCACGCGCGCCTTCAGACACTTGGGTGCGAATGGTCTCAGCATCAACAACAGGACGTTGTTCATCACGACACATCTGCTGGATGATGCGGATGAAATCCGCAGCAGTATCGATTAAGGTACCATCAAGATCAAATAAAACAGCTTTCATTAAGCACCTGTATTCGTAGTATGAACCATATAATTCACATCAACATTTGGTGCTAACCAATAGTGTTTGGTGATTGGATTGTAATGAAGTCCAGTCATTTCCTTTAAGGTCAATCCTGCATTACGAATATCATGTGCCATTTCAGAAGGGCGAATAAATTTATGATAATCATGCGTACCTTTTGGTAGTAAACGCAGCACGTATTCGGCACCAATAATGGCAAATAAATAAGATTTAGGGTTGCGGTTAATGGTTGAAAAGAACACATGACCACCAGGTTTGACTAAGCTTTGGCAAGCTTTTACGATGGATGCTGGATCAGGAACGTGTTCCATCATTTCCATGCAAGTCACTACATCATATTGACCTGCTTGTTCTTGCGCTAGTTGTTCAACAGGAATCTGGCGATATTCAATATTTTGTACATTGTCTTGTTGTGCATGTAAGCGACCAACAGCAAGTGGTGCTTCGCCCATGTCGATACCGAGAACATTTGCACCGCGTCGAGCCATGCTTTCTGCCAAAATTCCGCCACCGCAGCCGACATCGATCACTTTTTTGCCCGCTAACCCGCCTACACGTTCATCAATCCAATTTAAGCGTAATGGATTAATTTGGTGTAGAGGGCGGAACTCAGAATGTTGATCCCACCATTTGGCAGCCAGTGCTTCAAATTTTGCGATTTCTTGTGGGTCAACATTCAATTGCGACATGGTGTCACCTCTATATTTTAGGATGATTATTTCGGTTTAATCTGTTGGTAGTGTAGCGATTCTAGAAAAAAAAGCGATAAATCCAATAAAAAACTTCACAGAAGCAAAACGAATTGGTCGTGTTTGTTTTATATTTAGCATATAAACTTACGAAAAATGCTTAGAGGAAAAGCAAACTCAATGAAAAAGTTAGTATTAGGTGGTTTAAGTGCGGCTGTAATGGCATTTTCAATGAATGCAATGGCTGCGGATTTTGTTGCTGGTAAGGATTATATCGTGGTTGCAAATCCAGGTAAGACAGCCGCACCTGCAGGACAGCTCGAAGTTCGAGAATTTTTCTGGTACGGTTGCCCGCACTGCTTCAAGCTTGAGCCACATATGCAAACGTGGTTGAAGAAAATTCCAAAAGATGTTTATTTCCTTCGCACACCAGCGGCAATGAACAAAGTATGGGAACAAGGTGCGCGTGGTTACTACGTGTCTGAAGCGCTTGGCGTGCGTAAGAAAACACATATTCCTTTGTTCCATGCGATTCATGAAGGTGGTCAGCAGATTTTTGACCAAGCATCACAAGCGAAATTCTTTGCGCGTTATGGTGTCCCTGAAGCGAAATTTAATAGCATGTTTACCTCTTTCCCGATCACAGCAAAAATTGCTGAGTCAAATAAATTGGCTCAACAGTATCAGTTGACGGGTGTACCAGCAGTTGTTGTAAACGGTAAATACGTTGTACAAGGTGAAGATGGTAAAGTAACTCAAGTTATTGATTACTTATTGGAAAAAGAGCGTAAAGCAAAATAATTTGTGTTTCGCAAAGATTAAAAAAGGACTGTTAATACAGTCCTTTTTCTTTTAATTCTTTTCGTCGAGATGAAATTCTTTTAAATCAATTTGCACGGTTTGCGTTGGCAAAGAGAGTGCTTGACTGACATACAGGTTGATTAATTTCTGGCGTGAACCAATTGAACGTTGATAATAACTTGAGTTTAAAAGCAACGCAGCGCCATAAGTCAGTGACCAGATATAAGATAAATAGTCACGAATCGACATATCATAGTTCTGCGATTTTAAATATTTCTCAGTCATATCTTTCAAAGAAACAATACGTTGCTGGCGAACTTCATAAAGCTCATCAAAGAGATGCTTTAACTTTGATTCGGTCATCGTTAAATGCTCTTCGAGCTGATGCAGCAAAATAGTACGACTAGGTGCCATCAGGTGATGCAACATATAGCGAGGTGCGTATTCTTTGAAGTCAGTATTGTACTGGTCTGAAATCTTTAGAATTTCTTTTTCATTTTGAATGATTAATTCAAGTAGCAATTCATTTTTGCTACGAAAGTGCTTGTATAAAGTGCCCTTAGCAATATCTAGTTCGGCAACCAGTTCATCTAAGGTCATTTCTTGGTTGTTTTCTAATAATAATTTTTCCGCAACCTGCAAAATTTTTTCTTTACGAATTAAGAACTGGGTATGACGATCAGGATTCATGATGCTTATAAGCTCCTCATAGTGTTCTAAACGGCATCGCATAATTGTTGAACACAATCATAATGCTAAGCAATGCTTTTATATATCAAACTTTAGCTTTGATATGATCAAGCGTTTTGTGGTTCCCAATTTGAGATACCGCGGAATAATAAGCGTACTTGCGTCGCTGCATTATCAATAAAGAGGTTTTGCTGTTCCAGTAGATGATCAATCGTAAATTGTTTTGGTAAATTGATCCATGTCATTGCCCATGTAAATGACATATTAATTAAGATGGTCGATAAGACTTGCAGATCTTTGGCTTCTTTTATGTGCTTAAAGGTCTCAAGCTTGCATAAGTCGATAGCAAGGTCTTCAATTAAAAACTCAATTTCGCGTGCGATTGCGATCCGAACGGATTCTGAACCACCCCAACGCTCCGCAATCATAAACTGCCATTGTTGTGGGCTGTGGTTAACTGCCTGTACAAATAGCTCAATACTAGTACGTGTTTTCGCACCGCCACTATGCTGTAAATAACTTTGTCCAAGTTGATGAATCAAACTTTTTAAGTGCAGCGAAACTTGGTCAACAAGCTCTTGCCCCAAAGCTTCCATATCTTGGAAATGACGATAAAACGCAGTTGGTACTAAACCAACTTCACGTGCAACTTCACGCAAACTAATACTACTAAATGAGCGCCCTGAAGTACTCAGGTGGAGTGCTGCATCTAGTAGAGCCTGCCGACTTTGTTGTTTTCGTTCATCTCTAATCGACATGAATAAGACTCATTGAAACCGTACAGCAGAGTCTAGCAAAAAAAACAGGATTTTTTTAGCCCTGAGCGAGGATTAAACAAAGCAACTTTTGTCCTGAGAAGCGTCTAAAGCTTCGCAAGAAGATGAACAGCTGTGCTGTGAATATGGGGTTAAATAAAGCTACTGTGTCTTGAAAAGCCCCTCTTAAGCCTCGTAAGAAGAAAACAATCTGAGCGCTGAGAAGTCTTTATAAGCTTATCAAAAAGCTGATTAGTCATTTGAACAGGAAATGATGATTCTTAATCAAAATGCATAGATGCATAGATGTATTGGTGAAGGACTGAATACGTTGTGATCAAAAACTATTTTCTTAATCTTTTTAAAAGCTTATTAAAAAGGATAAAAAATATTCAAAAAATTAGTGAACAAGTGTTGACTCAGTGAACACAAATAAATATAGTGTACACATGTTCACTACATGAACATTTGTTCACTCAATATAAATAGCCAGATACAAAACGAGGAACGTATGAACGCAAAGTTAGGTTATCAGCCACATTGGGTAAGAGAAGATTTCGTTGATTTTGTTTTGCAAAAAATAAAACCAACATTTGCTTGGAAACGCATTCTTGCTGAAGTGACAGCTGTGCGTCCATTAAGTACAGATATGGTTTTATTGACCTTAAAACCAAATCATAACTTTGACCTTTCTCGTGTATGTGCAGGGCAAAGTGTTTTGATTACCTTGATGATCCAAGGGGTATATCATCAACGTAGCTACTCTATTATAGATATCACTGAACAAGGTGAAATCCGTTTAGGCATTAAAGTACAAGGTCTTGTATCAAGTGCAGCACAACTTTTACATGTCGGCGAAAGTGTTGAGATTTCTCAAGCACAAGGTGATTTTGTACTCCATCAAGGACAGCAACCTGCGGTATTCATTGCATCAGGTTCTGGGATTACTGCAATTTATTCATTAGTGAAACAAGCAATTGCACAACAGTTAAAAGAAATACATGTGGTGTACTTCAACCGTGCCGAAGTCTTCCACCAAGAAATTTTGGATTTGGCGCAGCAATATCCACAAGTGAAATATCACTTTTTTAATACTGCTGAACAAAAGCAGCATTTAGATGATGTGTTATTAAAGCAATTGGTTCCGAACTTTGCTGAATTGCAAGCCTATGCTTGTGGTCATCACAGCATGATGCGCCAAGCACAAGAAATTTATACGCAACATGGTGTAGTAGAAAATTTTCATCAAGAGTTTTTCCAACCTGTTCAACTTGAACAGTCGAATGAAGCTCAGAACATTACATTCCGTCGTTCGCAACAAAACTTTATTGCAACGACAAATCTTTTAAGTAGTGCAGAACAAGCAGGATTACGTCCACAACATGGTTGTCGAATGGGGGTATGTAATCGTTGTAGCTGTACCAAAGTCAGTGGTGTAACGCAAAACGTGCTCACAGGTGAAATTGATGATCAGCCAAACCGTGCGATCAAATTATGTGTGAGCCAAGCCCTTAGCCCAGTCACGATTGACCTATAAAAACAAAGACATTTGAGGATTATCACAATGAATATGGCATTAGAATTTAAAGCAGCATCAAAATCAGCTCATCTAACACCAGAGCAAATAGAAGAGTTTGGTCGTCGTGTAGAACAGATTCGTTTAGATGTGATGCAGAATCTAGGTGAACAAGATTCAAAATATATTTATAAAGTACGTAATTTCGTGCGTTATACCGAAATCGCATCTCGTGGAATGTTGATGTTCGGTGGTTGGATCCCACCAGTATGGTTGTTGGGGACAGCCATGCTTGGTGTGTCTAAGATCGTAGAGAATATGGAACTTGGTCATAACGTGATGCATGGTCAGTTTGACTGGTTGAATGATCCAAGTTTACGTGGCGAAGATTATGACTGGGACAACACCTGTTCAGGTAATGACTGGCGTTATACCCATAACTATATGCACCATACTTATACCAACATTGTCGGTAAAGACCATGATGTGGGATATGGCATCTTGCGTGTCACAGAAGATCAGAAGTGGGAAGTGCGTCATCTGTTCAATATCCCATTGGCATTACAATTGATGTTCTTCTTCCAATGGTATGTGGGCGTGCAAAACTTACATCTTGAAGATGCTTTGGTTTATAAAACCAAAACGTGGAAACAAGTTTGGGCTGATGCGGCTGAGTTCCGTAAGAAAGCTAAACGCCAAGTCTTAAAAGATTATGTGTTCTTTCCAGCGATTGCGACCATTAACTTTATTCCTGTATTAGCAGGGAATGCTGTGGCAAATATTATCCGTAATCTTTGGTCATCAGCCGTGATTTTTAACGGTCACTTTACTGAAGATGCTGAAACATTTGAAGCGGATAACACTGAAAATGAAAGCAAAGCAGAGTGGTACTTACGTCAGATCCGTGGTTCGAGTAACTTTACAGGCGGTAAGTGGATGCACTTTATGAGTGGTAACTTGAGCCATCAAATTGAGCATCATTTATTCCCAGATATGCCAGCCAATCGTTATGAAGAAGTTGCACCAAAAATCAGAGCTTTATGTGCTGAATATGGCGTGAACTATAACGAAGCAAACTTTATGAAACAGTTCTGGACCGTTTGGGTACGTTTAGCGAAGTGTTCATTGCCAAATGATGTGGGTGCAAACCTAACTCAAGCATTCAGCAAACTGAAAGCAAAATTGAAGCTTGCTTAAACTGGTGAATTGTAACGAATAAGTAAAACTGAAAGTACGTGTAATTGAGCTATACTATGGCGCAATGATATTTGAGCCATAGTTTTAAGGAATCGTTATGCGTATTGACCAAAGAGCATTAGACCAATTACGTGAAGTAAAAATTACGCGTAATTATACCCGTTACGCGGAAGGTTCAGTTTTGGTTGAGTTTGGTCATACCAAAGTGTTGTGTACGGCGAGTATTGATAATTCAGTACCGCGATTTCTGAAAGGTCAGGGTCAAGGTTGGGTCACTGCTGAATACGGTATGTTACCGCGTTCAACACATACCCGTAGTGACCGTGAGGCAGCACGTGGTAAGCAGACAGGTCGTACTCAGGAAATTCAACGTTTAATTGGTCGTAGCCTTCGCGCCATGGTTGATTTGAAAAAGTTGGGTGAAAACACGATTACGATTGACTGTGATGTTATCCAAGCTGACGGTGGTACACGTACTGCAGCAATCACAGGTGCAGCGGTTGCCTTGGTTGATGCGATGAATGTGTTACTGAGCAACAAAAAAATTAAACAAGACCCATTAAAGGGTTTGGTTGCAGCAATTTCGGTCGGGATGTATCAAGACGAAGTCCTACTCGATCTTTGCTACGAAGAAGATTCAAATTGCCAAACGGATTTAAACGTGGTGATGACACAAGCTGGTGAGTTTATTGAAATTCAAGGAACGGCTGAAGAAAAACCGTTCACGCGCCAGCAGTGCAATGCTATGTTAGAGCTTGCAGAGAAAGGAATCTTGGAATTGATTCAGAAGCAACAGCAAGCACTCGGTTGGTAAGTTCCAGTTGATAGTGCGGGCGGTCTGGTTTTTTTAGACCGCCTTTTTTTTATCTTCGATGTCATTGAATTGCTATAAAACAATCATTCAACTGTCATTTATATTGTATTGACTATCTGCACGAATATTTTAACGGATAGTAAAATGCGAAATTTCCTTTTAGTGCTGCTGAGTAGTAGTGTCTTCTTATTAAGTGCGTGTAATGACAATGATAGTGGCGATAACAATAAACCTACGCCAACACCAGAGCCGCCAACCTCGAACTGTAAAATCCATTGCGCCCCATAATAAGAATAAGGAAATAACAAATGAACCGTCGTGATTTTTTATTAAATTCAACCAAAGCACTTTTTGGAACAGCCGCTTTAACGAGCTTTCCAATGAGTATTCAAAAAGCATTAGCGATTGATGCCAAAGTAGAAACAGGAACAATTAAAGACGTTAAACATGTGGTGATTCTGACCCAAGAAAACCGTTCGTTTGATAATTATTTTGGTACCTTGAAAGGTGTACGTGGTTTTGGTGACCGTTTTACCATCCCTTTAACTCAGGGACGTAAAGTTTGGGAGCAATATGATGCGAACAAAAACAAAGTTTATCCCTACCATTTAGACAGTACGCGCGGTAACGCACAGCGTGTCAGTGGAACACCGCACTCATGGACCGATGGGCAGTACGCGTGGGATCATGGTCGTATGGGCAATTGGGTGCAATATAAACAACCTCAGTCTATGGGTTATTACAAACAGCAAGAAGTTGAGTTTCAGTTTGCTTTAGCCAATGCCTTTACTTTATGTGATGCATATCACTGTGCGATGCATACAGGAACTAACTCGAATCGTATGTTTATTTGGACAGGAACGAATGGCCCAACCACAGGAAATGTGGCCAGTGTAGTCAATGATTTAGATGCGATAGGCCCATCAACGACAGGTTATGATTGGACAACTTATCCAGAACGTTTACAACAGGCAGGTGTAAGCTGGAAAGTTTACCAAAACATGCCAGATAACTTTACAGATAATCCCTTAGCAGGTTTTAAACAGTATCGTCGTGCCAATGAATTGTCTGGGAAACCCGTCAATAACAGTACCATTTGTCCTGCCTATGATCCTGCGATTGATGCAAATCAACCATTATATAAAGGGATTGCCAACACCATGCCTGATGGCGGATTTCTTGGGACGTTTAAACAGGATATTGCCCAAGGTCAATTACCTCAAGTGAGCTGGTTGGTCGCTCCAGCGACCTATAGTGAACATCCTGGACCTTCAAGTCCAGTTCAGGGCGCGTGGTATATTCAAGAGGTTTTGAATGCTTTAACGGAGCGTCCAGAAATTTGGAGTCAGACTGTCTTTTTAATTAATTTTGATGAGAATGATGGTTTCTTCGACCATGTGCCATCACCAAGTGCACCATCAATTGATGTGTCTGGTGAGGTCTGTGGTAAGTCGACATTAACTGAAGCGCAAATGTCGTATGAATATGCAACACATGATAAGGCATCATCGGGACAGCCAAACTTTACAGATCCAAAAGTGAGTAATGGGGTTGGGGTATATGGACCAGGGATTCGTGTTCCAATGTACATCATTTCCCCTTGGAGTCGTGGTGGTTGGGTCAATTCACAAGTATTTGATCATTCTTCGGTGATTCGTTTCTTGGAGCAGTGCTTTGATGTAGAAGAACCGAATATCAGCCCTTATCGCCGTACAGTATGTGGTGATTTAACGACAGCTTTTGATTTTGAAACACCGAATATTGTTCCATTGCCAGATCTATCAGGGAAGAAAACCAAAGCTGAAGCTGATGCAATTCGCAAAGCACAAGAAGGTTTAGCTCAGGTGAGTCGCCCGCTGAATCAAGCTTATCCAATACAAGAAACAGGTATTCGTCCATCACGTGCACTGCCGTATATTCTTCATACCAGTGCCAAAGTTGATGTTGCTGCGAAAACTGTAAAGTTGATGTTCTCCAATACAGGTACACATGCTGCAGTTTTCCATGTCTATGACAAATTGAATCTGGATGCTGTGCCTCGCCGCTATATGGTTGAAGCAGGCAAACAATTGGATGACATTTGGCAAACCAAAGAAAGTCGTTATGACTTATGGGTACTTGGGCCAAATGGTTTCCATCGAAGTTTTACTGGTGATTTATCTCAAGCAGAGCAGTCTGCTGCCTTACCTGAGATACGCGTGTGTATGGAAGAGTGTGATCCGAAACTTTTCTTAAAAGTGCGTAATGATGCAGCTCAAACTGCAAAACTCATCGTAAAAGCCAATGCGTATTTACCAAGTCAAACATGGCAAATCGAAACAGCTGCAGCAGAGAAAGAGTTAAGCTGGGATATGAGCGAGTTTGGTGGCTGGTATGATTTCACGGTGACTATAGTCAACGAGCCAAGTTATAGCCGTCGTTTTGCTGGTCGCATTGAAACAAATGAAGATTCAATTTCTGATCCATATATGGGCTTTGTTGGTTCATGATGTTTTAATTCTGCGATTGCAAAAAAAACAGTCTAAACACAGTTTAGGCTGTTTTTACTTTATTCTGGTTAGAGATGTAAAAACATGATGTTATCATTTTCTACATACCTTAACTGACGCATTTCATAATGTAACAGAGCACGCAAATTTGACTCATTTTGCTTTGTTAAATTTATAAAATTGAAAGAAAACAAAATAGGGATGAGAATGTTACAAGTATTTCTCGTATTTTTGACCGCAGTTACTTTTGTCTTGATGGCTGCCGACCCAAGACCTACTGATTCAACCGAAGCTAAATCAGCATGGACTGAGCGAGCTGAAGAAAGAAAAATAGAGATGCCTGAAGTTTCGGTTCAACCAAAACGTTCAGAGCAAGAGAATAAATCCGAACAAGGTTAAGCGTTAAAACGCATCGATAAATCTACAGCGGTTACATCTTTGGTAAGTACGCCCATCGAAATATAATCCACACCTGTCGTTGCGACTTCACGTAGATTTTCAATGGTGATATTACCTGATGCTTCTAATTTACAGCGTCCAGCGACATGCTTCACCGCATCAATCATTTGCTGCTGACTAAAGTTATCTAACATCACAATATCAGCCCCAGCTTCAAGCGCCTGATTCAGCTCGTCCCAAGTCTCAACTTCAACTTCAACAGGTTTACCCGGTGCAATGTCATGTGCTTTGACAATCGCTTGAGCAATACCACCAGCTGCCATGATATGATTTTCTTTAATTAAGAATGCATCAAATAGACCTAAACGGTGGTTTTGTCCACCGCCAATAGCCACAGCATATTTTTGTGCGATGCGTAATCCGGGTAAGGTTTTACGTGTATCCAATAATTTTGTATTTAATCCATCAAGCTGTTTAACGTAGTTTGCTGTTTTGGTCGCAACGGCTGAAAGTGTTTGTACAAAGTTTAACGCTGGACGCTCAACAGTGAGAAGGCTACGTGCTGAACCAGCAAGCTTTAAAAAAGCTTCATTTGCTGCAACAACATCACCTTCTTGCTTTAACCATGTAATTTGCACAGTTTCGTCATACGCCTTTATTAACGCATCAACCCAAGGCTGTCCCGCTAGAACCATCTCTTCACGAGTAATGATCGTGGCAGTCGCTTGTTCATCTACAGGTGTTAACATGGCAGTAATATCGCCATCCCCAATATCTTCTTGTAATGCTTGTTGAATATTGATTTGAATAGATTGTTCAAGCAAAGATTGAGGAATACTCATACCATTTCCAGTATATTTTTGGCCAAAAAACTTGTGCGTTATATTAGCACCCTCAACATAAAAAATAAGTATTTCGTCTCGATTATTCGTGATAAAGCATGTCAGAATGCAGCATAGAAATATTAAATTGCTGATTCGAATGACAATGCAACACTCTAAATTTGCTCAAGTTCAGGATGGTGTATTAATTGGGGCGACTCAAATAGCATCTCCAAATTTTAATGTACGTCCAGATGGCACTGATATCCAACTGATTGTAATTCATAATATTAGTTTGCCTCCTTCACAATTTGGTGGAGGCTATATTCAGCAGTTTTTTCAGAATAAATTAGATTGGTCATTGCATCCTTATTTCCAAACTATTGAGGGAATGCAAGTTTCTGCACATTTATTGATCTTGAGAACAGGTGAGGTCATCCAGTTCGTAAATTTCAATAACCGTTCTTGGCATGCGGGACGTTCTAGTTATTTGGCTCAAAAAGAATGTAACGATTATTCGATTGGAATTGAGCTGGAAGGAAGTGATGATTTACCATTTGAAAAAGAACAATATCAATCACTGGTAGAGGTTATACAAACGCTTCAGCAAGCTTATCCAAAAATTCAAAATCATATTGCAGGACATTCTGATATTGCACCGAAACGTAAGACTGATCCTGGACCATTTTTTGACTGGCAGTTATTCCGTTTCCAATTATCAGCAGCAAAATTATCCAAAAAAACATCGTTCGATTTATGATTTCACAACGAAATTTATTTGGACTTTCATTACAATAACGCTTTTTAAAAGATAAGCCGTAGGTGAATGCGATGGCATTGTGGCGATCGACTGTCATTGTCAGTGCAATGACGATGTTATCCCGAGTGTTGGGATTGGTACGAGATGTCGTACTACTCAACGTATTTGGTGCAGGGAAGGACTTCGATACATTCGTTGTTGCATTTCGTATTCCTAATTTTTTTCGGCGTTTATTTGCTGAGGGTGCATTTTCACAAGCCTTTATTCCTGTTTTAACAGAATATAAGACCAGTCGTGCGCATGCCGAAGTTCAGATTTTAATTAGTCGGGTATTTGGCTGCTTATTGACAGCCATGACCCTATTAACGTTTGTGGCAATGGTTGCTGCACCTGCCATTATTTATTTGTATGCACCTGGTTTCCATAACGATCCTGATAAATTTGCATTAGCCGTTGATATGTTTCGTTTAACGATTCCATATTTGATGTTTATGTCATTAACGGCATTTGCAAGTAGTATTCTGAACAGTTATGGCTCTTTTGCCTCACCTGCATTTGCACCTGTCTTATTAAATGTTGCCATGATCGCAGGAGCATGGTGGTTAACGCCGTTCATGGCTGAGCCAATTATGGCACTAGGTTGGGCAGTCGTTGCGGCAGGTGTATTGCAGCTTGCGATTCAAATTCCTGAGTTATGGAAGAAAAACTTACTTATTCCACCAAAAGTTGATTTTAAACATGAAGGTGTAGATCGTATTTTAAAGCTGATGTTGCCAGCTTTATTTGGTGTCTCAGTAACGCAAATTAATTTATTGCTCAATACAATCTGGGCATCATTCATGCAAGATGGTTCGGTGTCTTGGCTTTATAGTGCTGAGCGAATGACGGAGCTTCCATTGGGATTGATTGGCGTGGCAATAGGCACGGTGATTTTGCCTTCATTATCAGCACGTCATGCCGAGCAAGACCAAGCCAAATTTAAGAGCATGATCGATTGGGCCGCTAAAATTATTATGTTAGTCGGTATCCCTGCCAGTATTGCTTTATTTATGTTATCGACACCGATTATTCAAGCATTGTTCCAACGTGGTGAGTTTACGTTAGAAGATACTCAAATGACGGCTTTAGCATTGCAATGTATGAGTGCTGGGGTGATTTCATTTATGTTGATCAAAGTATTCGCACCAGGGTTTTATGCACAACAAGATACTAAAACACCAGTGCGTGTGGGCTTAATGGCGGTTGCGGCAAATGCTATTTTAAACGTGGTATTTATTGGTTTCTTTAAATTAATTGATTGGCATGCAGAGCATATGGCACTGGCTCTTGCTTCATCAGGTTCTGCTTTGGTGAATGCAGGAATGCTCTATTTCTATTTACATAAGCGTCATATCTACCGTTTTGGTGCGCATTGGAAGAAATTATTTTTCCAATTTGCGGTAGCGAATATGACCATGATTGCAGCCTTGTGGTATGCCTTAACATGGTATCAAGGTGATGTTTCACAATGGTTCCGTATTGTAGAAGTGATTGGTCTATGTGTGGTTGGCGTTGTGGCCTATTTAATTGGTTTAGTGGTAATGGGTTTTAGA
Source organism: Acinetobacter sp. YQ_14 (assembly GCF_043102985.1). NCBI lineage: Bacteria > Pseudomonadati > Pseudomonadota > Gammaproteobacteria > Moraxellales > Moraxellaceae > Acinetobacter > Acinetobacter sp. YQ_14. Next base: position 33,993 of record NZ_JBICJJ010000029.1, read on the forward strand.
CCAAGACATTTAAAACATTAATACTCAATTATTCTAAAATTAAACCCTCCGAGATGGAGGGTTCTTTGTTATTTCACTTCGATCAGTTCGATATCAAAAATCAGTGTGCTGTTCGGGCCAATTCCATCACCAGCACCAATGTCACCATATGCTAAATCAGCAGGGATGAAGAAACGGCTTTTACCGCCTTCTTTCATGGTTTGAACACCTTCGGTCCAGCCAGAAATGACTTGATTGAGTTTAAACTCAGCAGGATGATTGCGTGCAATAGAACTATCAAAAACAGTTCCATCAAGCAAACGACCTTCATAATTCACTTTTACCATAGAGGTGGCTTTAGGTGATTTACCTTTACCTTCTTGTAAGACTTGATACTGTAAACCTGATTTTGTTGTGATGATGTCCGCTTTCTTTGCATTTTCAGCTAAAAAAGCTTGACCTGCTTGCTGGTTTTGTTGCGCTAATTCTTGAAATTCAATCAACTGTTTTGCTTCAAGGCGTTTTTTATATTGATTTAGAACATTCGCCATTTCTTCATCGCTTAATGATGCTGTTTTACCTTGGGTCGCATCCTTTAAGCCTTGTACAAAGGTTTCAATATCTAAATCTTTCAGGGTTTCTGCATTTCCTTTACCCATCAAGTATCCGTAACTATAGCCCAACTGTTCCTTTTGGGGGCTTTTTAATGTTGTCGGTGCTGCTTGAACCGTACCAATAGCCGATGCAATTAAAATTAGACTTAGTTTTTTCATTATTTCTTCCAAAATAAAGGAGAGCACATGCTCTCCTTATATCAATTATTTTACAGAGATTAATTCAACATCAAAAATTAATGTACTGTTCGGTGGAATAGAACCTGGTACGCCTTGCTCACCATATCCCAGATTTGCAGGGATGTATAACGTTGCTTTACCGCCTTCTTTCATCAGTTGTAGACCTTCCGTCCAACCAGGAATCACTTGATTGAGCGGGAATTCAATTGGCTCGCCACGATCGTAAGAGCTGTCAAAGACCTTACCATCAGTGAGCTGACCTTTGTAGTGAACTTTAACGACAGAGGTGGCAGATGGCTGTTTACCAGTACCTTCTTTAATAATTTTGTACTGTAGACCTGAAGCAGTTGTTTTAACACCTTCTTTTTTGGCATTTTCAGCTAAAAAGCTATTGCTTGTTGCTTCTGCTTTTTTCGTTTCATTTAACTGTTTTTGTTGAATTTCTTTTTGAAAATCAACATAAGCTGCTTGTAGCTCTTCTTCTGTATATGCTGCTGGTTTTTGCGCATGTGCATCGCGGAAACCAGTAATAAATGAATTTGTATCTAATTCAGGAGGAGTTTGCTTTGCAACTTCATAACCCAAGGCATAACTGATTTTTGCTACAGGTGCTGCATTTTTATCAGCTTTAGCCCCAAGTTCAGTTGTTGGATGTTGTGTAGCGTAATAAACAGGAACAAGCGCTGCACCACCTAAAACGGCTGCAACAACAAAAGGTAAAGCTTTACTCATGAGATGTCCCGATATGAGTTCTTAGTAAAAAATATGGCATTGATCTTAGCATGTCTATGCTGATCCATTGAATAACCGATTTGAATAATACGTGTATTTTTTATTAGGTTTTTGTTTTAAAAAAAAGCCAGATCAATTGATCTGGCTTTTTACTCACTTTAACGCAAGTTAAAGTTAGTCTTCTTTATTGGCTTTATAGGCATAAGCATAGTTATAGCTATAACCAGCGCCAGCAGTACGTTGGATATCGTTTAAGATGAAGCCATTCACTTTGACGCCTGCTTGCTCAAAACGATTTAAGCTAAGCTCAAGCTCTTTCATTTGCGATTTAGAATAACGAGCAATTAATAAGTTCACGCCTGCATATTGAGAAATAATAATCCCATCCGTTACGGCTAAAATCGGTGGCGTATCAATGATGATATGATCATATTGTTGGCTGAGTTCATCAAGCAATGCTTTAAATTTTTGAGAACCTAACATTTCAGATGGATTTGTTGGACTTTTACCACGTGTGATGACATTCAGTCCATTTACCTCAGTCTGATGAATTACTTGGCTTAACTCAGCTTGATTGCTTAAAAATTCAGACAATCCAGGTTTCACCTCAACATCAAAGTATTTATGCATATAACCACGACGCATATCCGCATCGATGAGAAGAACTTTTTTATCGCTTTGAGCAAAAATGGTTGCTAAATTCGTTGAAATAAACGATTTTCCGACTTCAGGTGCTGGGCCAGCAATCATAATGATATTATTTTTTGCATTCGCGAGGGCGAAATGGATTGCCGTACGGATACTGCGTAAGCTCTCAATTGCAATATCATCACTATGTTTTACAGCTAAGATAGGGATCGATTTTTTCTTTTTCAAGATACTGATACGAGTTTCTTGTACAGGAGATCTCGGAACTGTAGCATAAACAGGAAGGTCAAACTCTCTCTCGATTTGTGTCGAGTCTTTGACGCCAGTACGTAGCATATTTCGTAATAATGCAAGCAGAGTCCCTAAGAAGCCACCAAGGAAAATAGAAAGAATTAAAATTTGTAATTTCTTAGGTTTGATTGGTTCTACAGGTTCTACGGCAGTATCCACAATCCGGACATTACCAATTTCACCTGCTTTTGCGATACGTAATTGCTGATATGAATTAAGCAATGCTGTATACAGTTGGGTTTTAACTTCAACTTCTCGATACAATTGTAAGTATTGGCGTTGTAAATCTGGTAGGCGTTTAAGTGTGCCATTAAGGTCTGAGATTTGTTTATTTAATGCTGCAAGCTGAGCATTAATCTCACGCATAGCGGGATGCTCAGACGTGTACTTAGCAGCTAAATCAGCTTGCTGTTGTTGCAATTCAATTTTCTTTGTTTCTAAAGTAATACTTTGAGTCAAATAAAGTTCTGACTCTTTAGTGACATCAACCGTATTGTATTGTTGACGGAATTTATTGAACTCACGTTCAGCATCATCTAACTGTTTTTTTAGTTCAGGGAGTTGCTCATCTAAGAATTTCAGTGTTTGTGCTGTTTCTGCTGATCGACGAGCAACATTTTGAGCACTATAAGCTGATAAAATAGAATTTAGAACTTTCGTAATATGCTCTTTATCTTGGCCTTGGTAATTTAATCCTAAAATTCCCGTTAGTTTCCCTTTTTCGGCAACGGAATAGTTGGAAAGAATAGTGTTGACTGCAGCTGGTAATGAACTTTTTTGTACAGAGTAATCAATGTCAAAAGTATCTTTTGTAAAAATTGCAATTTTCCAAAAACCATCTTGAGTGTTAACCTGATTTAACTGATTCAGAGGAGCTGAAAGAAGGACTTTATCCGTTTTTGGATCAGTTAAACTAAAACTATTATTCTTAAAATTTAAGCTCAGCTTTTGATCTAGATAGTAATTCGGAACATCGAATTGCTTGATATCAAAAGATTTCCCACCATCATTAAAAATAACAGCTTTGGGAGTATATTCAGTCGAGTAATCTACTTTATTGAATAAACGATGAGAAAAAGTATCTTCAGTGCTGGAAATATTAATATCTAGATGAAGTGCTTGAATCACAGAACCAAGAACTAAGCGAGACTTTAAAATTTCAATCTCAGATTGAGCCGGCGACTTTTGATCAATCATTTGTGAAAGATCCCCAAGCAGCGCAGCTGAAGCCCCTTTACTGTCTTCTACTTGGACCAAAGCATCAACGGAATATGTATTTGGAGTTGCGCGTAGGTATAACAAAGCAAAGACCAAACTCAAAATAATACACAGTGCAATTAGCTTCCATTGTGCAATCAAAGCAAAGAAAAGCTCTTTTAAGTCAATCGTATCTTCAGTATTGGTATTTTGGCTCATAATCTTAAATCTAAAAAGTTAAATATAGTTTTTCCAGTCAGTAACACATTGTTGGATTAGCAGACAGGTTTGATCAAAAAAAGTTTGATCGTGTTGGTAAGGGTCAGGTACATTTTTGTTTTGCCAATGACCTAAACGGAAAACTTTCCCTTTTGCAAATGGCCAAGTTTGCTCGACATGTTTTTGCTGATTATGACTCATCACAAGAACTAAATCTGCATTTTTTAAATGTTCAGCATTTAACTTTTTGGCAACATGGGCACCCATATCAATATTGAGTTGATGCATACATAGTATTGCTTTTTCATCAGCAGGATGTCCGATTAAACCTGAAATGCCTGCTGACTCAATGTGTAAGTTAGGATAATCTGCTTTTAAAAAATACTCTGCCATTGGACTACGACAAATATTTCCAACACACACAACCAGAATATTTTTGATATTCATTTGAATTATTGTCCTAAGCGATCAATGTTATACAAAGCGCTTGAGAAAGGAATCATTTGATTCACCACACGTTGCCAGCGTGTTAATCCTGTCGCATCTACATAGACAATATCGTTACTACGTAACTGGAATTGATTGGCTAATCCAAAGTCACCGAGACTCAACAAATTCATATGATACAGAGCGGTACTGTGATTAGTAGGGTTTGTTCTTAATACATAAATGCGACTAGCGCTAGCGGATAAAGGATTTAAGCCTAAACTTTCACCAAGTGCATCACTCAAAGACATGCCTTGATCACGCATAGGTAAAGCTTGATTCTTACCGGACTCCCCCATAACGTAGATTTTTTGATTCTCTCTTGTACTGACATAAATCGTATCATTAGGTTGAATTAAAAGGTTATGCAGCGAATATCCTGATTTTTCTAACTCTATCGTATTGAGGTTATAGGTTTGACCATTTCGAATAAGTTGAATGTAGGTATTTGCACCTTTATCATTGATTCCACCAGCAAGACCTAAGGCTGTATAGATACTTGTGGGTTTATCATTTAAATAGAACTGACCTGCGCGAGTTACACTTCCTTGGACTGAATAACGTTGCCCTTGATAGGAAAGAACTCTTACGATGAGATCTGGGTTTTTTAAATATTGTGCAAAGTGCTTTCTCAGTTCTACATTTAATTGGCTGAGTGATTTACCTGATGCCTTATATCGACCTACCAATGGCAGTTGAATATATCCATTAGCATCAATTGGATAACCATTTGCTTGGATCGCTTGGTCATTGCTCATCGTCACTGATGGCGGCGTAATTTCAGGGTAGGCCCATAACTGAATAGATAAAATATCCCCTGAGCTTAAGCGATAAGTTTGGGGGTGCTCCTTAAAAAGTGATGTATAATTCTGTTGTGTGTTTACTTGTTGAGAGAGAATAGTCGTTAGGCTATCTTGAGTAATTTTTACAACATTAATATGTGACCCTAGATCAGTTGTATAGCTTCCTTCACTTGGAATGTCATAAGTTTGCAAGCCAGAAGTAACGGCACAACCTGTAGCACTAATGCTAATTGCGAGGATAGAAAAAATTTTATAATGCTTCACACTCGACCCTTGAATACTTATATCTCATTGATATCAGCTGCTCTATACAGCTTCACTTTAGATTTAAAAATGCACTCAGTCTAGCTTAAAAACGTTAAAAAATCATGAGAAAATCTAGAAGCTTTGTATGTTTAGTATTTCTAGGCTATGTCTAGACAGATAGGATATAGATGCTTACTGATAAGAGAGTGTTTATTAAAAACAATCGTACAATTAAAGTGAGGGTAAATTTAAAAGTCTGCTATAGTAGAGCCGTTTTTATCCTAGGTAGGATTTCGTTGGTAATCAGAAAAGCTACTTTTTCTTGGTTGGTAGCAAATTCTTTAGATAAACTAAAAGAGTATTAGTTTTACTTGTTAAACATAGGACCTAAAGACGATTGATAGCCATAGTTTCTTTAAAAAATTGAGTTAGACTTATGCACTTTCTTTAAGTTTTCATAAAAAAACAATATTGTAGTTTTGTGGATATTTGAAGTTACATAACCATTTTGGGTGTTTCTTTGGTTCTTAATATCGCTTTAAGTCGTATGATCATGAATAAAAAGGGTGAATTAGGTGAAGAGGGTTTTATTAGTATTTGGTACTCGGCCAGAAGCGATAAAAATGGCACCTTTGGCTATAAAATTAAAAGAGTTCGATCAAGACTTTGAAACTAAAGTTTGTGTTACTGGCCAGCATCGCCAGATGTTAGATCAAGTTTTAGAGCTATTTGATTTGAAACCTGACTTTGACCTGAATCTGATGAAACCAGGCCAAACTTTATCTGACATAACATCTGGTGTATTAGTGGGTTTAGAGCAAGTATTTGAGCAATGGATTCCTGACCTTATTCTGGTACATGGTGATACTGCAACTACATTTGCCGCTTCGTTGGCGGCATATTATCACAAAATAAAGGTAGGTCACGTCGAAGCTGGTTTACGAACAGGAGATCTATATTCTCCTTGGCCAGAAGAAGCTAATAGACAATTAACGGGTGTTTTAGCAAATTATCATTTTGCTCCAACACAATCTTCTTATGAAAATTTAATTAAAGAAAATGTGAACCCCGTCAATATCGTAATCACAGGTAATACCGTGATTGATGCTCTGTTACAAGTGAAGAAAAAAGTTGAAACAGACCAATCACTTGTTAATCAATTTCAAGAAAAATTTTCATTCCTTAATTCTGATAAAAAACTTGTGCTAGTCACTGGACATCGTCGAGAGAATTTTGGACAGGGTTTTCTAAATATTTGCACATCTCTAGCAAATTTAGCTAAAAAATATCCTGAGATCCAAATTGTTTATCCTGTCCATTTAAATCCAAATGTACAGCAGCCTGTAAATGAACTTTTAGCAGGAATAGAAAATATTCACCTGATCGCGCCTCAGGACTATTTACCTTTTGTCTATTTGATGAATCGCAGCTACCTGATTTTAACTGATTCTGGTGGAATTCAGGAGGAAGCGCCATCTTTAGGAAAACCTGTATTGGTAATGCGTGACACTACGGAAAGACCTGAAGCTGTACAGGCAGGAACGGTACGTTTGGTTGGAACTGATGTAAATACTATCGAACGGTCAGTAACCATGTTACTTGAGAATCCAAATATTTATGCAGAAATGTCTGAAGCACATAACCCTTATGGTGATGGCACAGCATGTCAGCAGATTATTGATTTCTTAAAAAGAAATTTCGTTTAATTTTTATCTATCAAGTTTGAAAAGTATTGAATATGAATAACGCATTTAAGCATATCTGTGTAATTGGATTGGGCTATATTGGTTTACCTACTGCAGCAACATTTGCTGCACATGGAGTAAAAGTTACTGGTGTTGATGTGAATCAACATGCTGTTGATATGATTAATCAAGGAAAAGTTCATATCGTTGAACCTGATCTGGATGCTTTAGTTCGTGATGTTGTAGCGCAAGGAAAATTGTCGGCACAGATTACACCAACAGAAGCAGATGCCTATATTGTTGCTGTCCCAACACCATTCAAAGATGACTATCAACCTGATTTGAAATATATTGAAGCTGCATCGAAAGCCTTAGCTCCATTTTTAAAACCGGGTAACTTGGTAATATTGGAGTCGACTTCACCTGTAGAAGCAACTGAACAAATGTCGGCTTGGTTAAGTGAAGCGCGTCCAGATTTAAGCTTCCCGCAACAAAAGGGTGAAGAGGCTGATATTTTAGTCGCGCACTGCCCAGAGCGTGTATTGCCAGGTAAAGTTTTACAAGAGCTCATCAGTAATGATCGTATTATTGGTGGGATGACACCACGTTGCTCAAAAGCTGCATGTGATTTATACAAAATCTTTGTAAAAGGCGATTGTATTGAAACTAATGCTCGTACCGCAGAAATGTGTAAGTTAACGGAGAATTCTTTCCGTGACGTCAATATTGCTTTTGCAAATGAGCTTTCAGTTATTTGTGACAAGCTAGATATCAATGTCTGGGAATTAATTTCATTGGCAAATCGTCACCCTCGTGTGAATATTTTACAGCCAGGACCTGGGGTCGGTGGTCACTGTATTGCTGTTGATCCTTGGTTTATTGTAGCAAAGACACCAGAACAAGCACGTTTGATTCGTACGGCACGTGAAGTGAATGATGCTAAACCAGAATGGGTCATTGATCAGGTTAAGATCAAGATCGCCGAGTTTTTACAGGCGAATCCAACTAGAACAATTAAAGATGTTACAGTTGCTTGTTACGGTTTAGCGTTTAAACCAGATATCGATGACCTCCGTGAAAGCCCTGCGTTGGAAATTACAAAACAGTTAGCAGAACAAGGATTAAATATTTTAGCTATCGAGCCAAATATTGATGAGTTACCTGTGAATTTACCATCAAATGTTCAACTTATCCAATTAGAGGATAAGGATAAAGCTGATATCCATTTAATTTTGGTTGATCATAAAGAGTTTAAGAAAAGCTCCTTAGATGGTCAATATATTATAGATACTAAGGGTATTATTGTATAACTTGGATGGGTTATGAAAAAGAAAATTCTACAAGAATTATATTACTTCATTTTAGCCTCGACGCTATTTCAACTTCCTTTCCTAAGGAAGTTGAAGCTTGGCTTTTTTAGAAAATATCATAAAGGAAAGTATTTGGCTAAGTTTGGAAGTAATATATTAGTCAAACCCGCCCATAGCGTACCTCAATCATTTTTTAACTATGGTAAGTCATTAAAAATAGGAAGTGGAGCTTATATTGACTTTACTGGTGGGGTCAATATTGAAGATGACGTCACAATATCTGAACGCGCAATGATTTTTACTCATGACCATAATATTGAAAAGAGTGATGATTGGCAAAAGGATGGTATTAATTACTCGACTTTAGTTATAAAGCAATATGCGTGGATTGGCGCTAATAGCTTGATATTAAGTAAGGTTAATGTGATTGGTAAAGGAGCAGTAATAGCATCTGGCTCTGTTGTCACTAAGGATGTCCCTGATTATGCTATTGTAGGAGGAAATCCTGCTAAAGTTATAAAATATAGAAAAATATCAGGTAATGAATAGTATTATTTTAAGCTTAATTTTCTATACATTAGGTATAGGGGGGCTGTTTTTTGTTGATATCTTAATTAATCATTATTTTAGTGCTAATGATATTAAGTTGTGGGTTTTGAATAAGTCTCTAATGATGATGATTGGACCACTACTACTATTAGGATATAATAATGTTTTTTTAAGATATCCAGAGAAAATAAAGTCAACGTTAGATTTATGTCTACACCTAAGTATATTTTGGCTTATCTTTGGTTTTATTCTAGATTATTTTTTTAAATTTGAATTCTCTTATTTTATAGTGGTAAGTTTTTCTTTCTCTCTTTTTGTGACTTCTTTGTTAAGGGTTGCTAATGGTAATTTGGCAGCTCAAATTAATCAGTCGATATGGAAAATTTTATTATTATTTTTTGTTCTTTTTACTTGCTATTATTCAAATTTAAATAAATATTACTATGTAATGCTCGGTTTATTTTTATTTCTTCCTTCTCTACTTTATTTACTTAAGTGTTCTTCTCAACTTAAAAGTGATAACTCTATTAAGTTGGAAAAAGATAATCATAGTTTTGCTCGGCAAATGCTCATCTCTGGGTTGTTATTAAATGTTGCTACATACTATGAATTATTTCTTTTGGCAAAATTTTATGATGCTAAACTAGTATCTAAATACTTTCTATATTTTACTTTGTTTACTGCTTATGGAATTTTCTTATCAGGATATTTAGGGTTTTATTTAACTCCAAAAATAAGAAAACAGCCAGAAAAAACATTGCATTTTATTGAAAAAAATAAATATAAAATAAGAATTTCAATCGTCGCTGTTGGTTTGTTAAATTTTATTTTTGGTTGTGCTTACCTTTTATGTACTGGTGTTCAATTAGATTTATTTTTAGCTATTATGTTTTTACTATTGGGAATGTTAAGAGTTTTATATATATTTCCTACATCTAAGATGGGAGCTTTGGCAAACCCTGTAGATTTAAAAAGTTTTCTGGGGAGAAATATAATATTAACAATTCTATATATGTTGGTTTTGATATTGGTTGTTTATTTTGATTTTTCTCTTTACATAGTAATTTTAGTGGTAATTTTAAACTGGTTGTTTAGAGTCTTTATTGCAAATAAGATTGCAAGAAGAATTGAGGAGAATTAAATGGCTTATTTAAGCTTGTTTTTAGCATTTATTTCCTCTCTTCCATGTATTTATATAGATTGGAAAGCTAAATCCCCTATGTTTTTATTTTGGTTGCTAAATATACCTTTTGTTTATATTCCCTTCTATTTCTTTATTGAAAATAGAACTTTTTATGAGTCAACTTTTATTGAGGCAGCTAATTTTATAGTATTATGTAATATCCTATATTTTACTTTATTTTTAGTTTTTTCTAAGACTAATAAAAAATATACTTTAGATTTGCAGCCTACAAAATCTAAGGATTTTACTATATTGGTTGTTAGTGGTGTTATACCACTTATTCTTTTATTTAATGGGGTTGATGTTCAAGCCTTTTTAGAGTCAAATCTTACATCAAAAAGAGACTTGGGAGGCTGGTATCTTGTTTTGCTTGGTTTGTCAGCATTTTTATTTTCACAATTTATTTATGTTTATAAAAATAAAAAGAAAATATTGGGTGTGATTATATTTTTAATATTTCTTTTGATACTATTTTATTTTAGAAGTAGATCAATTATTGGTTTATTCTTTTTACCTTTATTTTTTTATATTCTTTTTTTTAATAAGGAGAAAAGATATATTTTATTCTTGATGGTGCCAATAATCTTTATTATGTCACAGTTTGTAAAAGCTGTTCGTTATCAAGGTTCTTTAAATAATAGTTTGGATGCAGGAGTAGTTGGTGATTCTTTTTCAGATATTTTAGCAAAGAATTTTACTTCAGGTGATCTTTCTATTATTTCTGTTTATTTCAAGACTATTGAACAATGTAATGTATCTTTGTGGTGCGGAGAGTTTACTTTTTTCCAAAAGATTTTAAGTAAATTATATTTTTGGAGCTTTGAAGGGAAAACTGTTGAGTATAATTTATATGACTATTTAGTGGAAAGTGGTGTTGGTGGAAGTCTTCATCCTACAAGCTATGGTTATGCTTATGCTGATGCTGCAGGTTGGTTAGGTTTTATATATTTTATTGTATTGTTTTTTTCTAGATTTTTAATTCATAATGTTTTATTAACCTCTAAATATAACTATTTATATTTTGGTTTTATATTTTATTTTATTTTATTTTTTTCTAGAGGAAGTGTATATAATGGGTTTATTTTTTTAATTTTAGTGGTTGGTTTGGATGTGGTTTTAAATAGATATAAAGCTCTTATTACGGAAAAGCTATGATTAAGTATATTCTAACTACCAAATCTTTCTTCCTTGAAGGCCCGTGTGGACGTGTGAGTCATGCAAAAGGTTTTGTTGAAGGTTTAGCTAACAATAATCAATATGTTACTCTCATCTGTGGTAAAGGAGCTAAGAATTTTATTGTAGAAAACTCTTATACAAAAATAAAAGAGTTCAAATATGCTTTGCTTTTGGTTTGCTTTTATGAGGTTTTTATATCTCTTTTTAAGAAAGATAAAATAGTAATACGCTGGCGCCCTATCTTACCTTTATTATTTTTTGTTTATCTATTTTTTTATAAGGATATATATTTTGAAGTAAATTCTATTACTGGATTGAATTCAAAAAATTTCTTGGTTAGAGCAGGAGTCAGGCTTTCAATTTATTTAACTGCAAAATTTGCAAAAATTATTGTTGTTTCTGAAAATTCAAAGAAGCAAATATTATCTCTAACGAAACCTATATATCCAATTTATGTTATGCCTAATGGTTTTAATCCAAGTGCATTTAATAATTTTAATCCTAATCTTAGGTTGAAATCGCAACCTAATATTGTTTATTTTGGAAAAAAACAAAACTATTATGATTGGGATGGTTTGTATCGTGTAATGCAAGATCATCCTAATATTAATTTACATGTATTTGGTTTTAATGATCATGTAAATTTAAAAAATATTTTTTTTCATGGAAAATTTGATCATAAGTTATTAATTAAAGGAATTAATGAAATTATCAACCCTATTCTTATCCTTCATCCAGATGACTCTGAAATAGCAAAATCTGGAAGTCCTATGAAAATGTTTGAGTATGCTTATTTGAATATTCCTGTGATTATTGGAGACTCTCTTTACGAAACAGCAAAAGATTTTAATGAATTCATATTCTATAGATCAGGAGACTATAAAAGTTTAAATTCGACGATTCTTCATGTATTTGATAATTATGACTTATTTGTTGGCAATTCAAAGACTTTAAGAGAAAGAGTAGAGACAAATTATACTTGGGATAGTATCGTTCGACGATGGATAGATCATGAAATTAAGAAATAATCTATATTCCTATCAGGTAGATTTTAAATGCCTATTCTAATGAAAGCTCAAACAGCGCTAGCATTAGGGCTGTTTAATTTGTTCAGAGTCTTTAAATATCGTCTAGGCGTAAAAACAGGTCTAAACCCTGTACAAAAGCTGTCTGCACAATTGCCAACGGGTTGCTTCTTTAGTCAGAGTGCACCCACTGGCACAATGAATGTGCCCGTAAACTCAACGTTAACAGCCTTTGGATACCTCAAGTATCCAGTGGCTGGACAGCTGCCGAATTGGTTCTATAGCCCTTTAACCAAACATACCTTTCAAAATACAGAGAAGGCGTGGTATCAAATTCCAGATTTTGATGGAAATGTTGGTGATATTAAAGGCATATGGGAGGCTTCTCGTTTTGATTGGCTAATAGACCTTGTGCTACACGAGCGTCAAGTGAGAGATGGGCAAGCATTGGTTCAGCTTGATTTATGGTTGAATGATTGGTGTGAGAAGAACCCTGCTTATTTGGGGCCGAATTGGAAATGTGGGCAGGAAGCATCCATCCGTGTCATGCATATCATTACTGCACTTATCGGTTTAGAGCAAGAGCAGCATCCGCATGACAATGTCTGCGCATTTATCGAGGCACATTTAAAGCGTATTGAACCGACAATTGATTATGCCATTGCTCAGGATAATAATCATGGGACATCTGAGGCAGCAGCATTGTATATCGGTGGGGCTGTTCTAAATCTTTGGAAACCTAAGCCTCAATATCAGCAATGGCAGGCATTGGGTGAGAAATGGTTGCTGAACCGTGCAAGCAAGCTCATTATGCAAGATGGTGGTTTTAGTCAATATTCGATTAATTACCATCGCGTGATGCTGGATTCTTATTGCTTAGCTGAAATCGTCCGCCAAAAATTTGAATTGAAGCCTTTTTCAGGACAACTATACCGTCAATTGCAGAAAGCGACAGACTGGTTATATGTATTAACCCAAGTTGATGGGGATGTCCCTAATTTAGGTGCCAATGATGGTGCGCGACTGATTCCTGTAAGCCAAACGGATTATCGTGATTTTAGACCAACAGTTCAGTTGGCAAGTACCTTATTCCATCAACATAGTTATTATTCAGAACCAGATTCATATGATGAAAGTCTAACGTTCTTTCAAATACAAAAATTGAAGCAAGAAAACGTTGAACTACCTTCGCGAAATCAATTTTTTAATGAAAGCGGTTTGATTAGCTCTCAAAATAATAATTTCTTTATTGCATTCAAATTGCCGAAATTCAAATTTCGTCCAAGTCAATGTGATGCTTTGCATCTGGATGTTTGGTTTAAAGGACAAAACCTTTTACGTGATGGCGGAACTTATAGTTATAATTCCACCGTAGAAGATTTAAACTACTTTTCTGGCGTTGCCAGTCACAATACCGTTGAGTTTGATCAACATCAACAAATGCCGCGTTTAAGTCGCTTTTTATTTGGTGCATGGCTTACACCAAAAAAATTAACGTATAGTGCTAATGAATTTGGTTGTGGTTATCAAGATCATTGGGGTTGTACACACCACCGTAAAATTTCATTAACAGATAATGCAATTAAAATAGCAGATAATATCTCTGGATTTCAGCAACAAGCGGTCTTACGTTGGCGTTTACAGCCAGATCATTGGACTCTTGAGAATAATGTTCTAAGCAATGGTAAAGTGGAGATTATTTTAGAGGCTGAGCATCCGATCACTCTTCGTTGGAGTGAGGGAGAGGAGTCTAGGTACTACTATCAAAAGAGCAAAGTGCCTGTTCTAGAAGTGATTGCTACACAAGCGACTACAATTTTTACTGTAATTAAAGATTTAACATGAAAATTTTATATTTCCATCAGCATTTCTCGACACCTAAAGGGTCAGCAGGAATCCGTTCCTATGCCATGGCTCAATCGCTCATTCGTAATGGCCATCAGGTGACGATGGTTTGTGGTTCTTTTGGTGCAGGCCAAACGGGTTTAATCCAGCCTTTTAATAAAGGAATGCGCCGTGGTATGGTCGATGGCATCGATATCATAGAATTTGAACTGCCTTATTCAAATGCGCTTTCTTTTCTCAAGCGTATTTTAATTTTTTTAAGTTTTGCTTTTAAATCGATCAAAGTTGCTTTGACTGAACAATACGATGTTGTATTTGCGACAACAACACCATTAACGGCGGGTATTCCGGGTATTTTTGCTAAGTGGTTTCGGCGTAAACCATTTGTTTTCGAAGTGAGGGATCTATGGCCAGAGCTGCCTAAAGCGATGGGGGTGATCAAAAACCCAATTGTTTTATGGATGATGTCTGTGCTTGAGTGGACCTCTTATCATTCAGCTGATCGTTTAGTGGGATTGTCTCCAGGTATTGTGGACGGCATTATTAAACGAGGGATTGCCCCTGAAAAAGTAGCCTCTATTCCAAATGGTTGTGATTTAGATATTTTTGCATCTGAACATCAAGCATGGCGACCAGAGGGTGTTCAACCAACAGACCTTATGGCAATTTTTACTGGGACACATGGCTTGGCCAATGGTCTTAATGCTGTGTTAGACGCAGCAGTTGAATTGAAAAAACGTCAAAGAATGGACATTAAATTGGTTTTGGTTGGGGATGGCATGCAGAAAAAAGCATTGCTTGAACGAGCGGCCGAGCTTCAATTGGATAATGTGATTTTTCATGATCCTGTTAATAAAGCAAAGTTAGCAGGTCTTATGGCCAGTGCAGATATTGGGTTACAAATTTTAGCCAATGTTCCAGCCTTTTATTATGGAACGTCACCGAATAAATTTTTTGATTATATTTCAGCTGGCCTGCCCGTTTTAAATAATTATCCGGGTTGGTTAGCAGAGTTAATTACTAAAGAACAATGTGGTTTTGCTGTACCCCCAGAGAATCCTCAAGCGTTTGCTGATGCCTTGGAACAGGCAGCGAATCAGCGCGAAAAACTGATTGAAATGGGCAGAAATGGTCAGCAGGTTGCCAGAGAACAGTTTAATCGTTCTATTCTTTCGCAGAAATTTTCTGACTGGGTCACAGGAGCGTAATATGCTTAAACGTTTACTGGATATTGTTATTGCTTCCACTGCGCTGGTGTTGCTTTCACCCCTATACTTTTATGTTGCGCATAAAGTAAAAAAGAATCTAGGCTCACCAGTTTTGTTTCGTCAGGTTCGTCCTGGTTTACATGGCAAACCCTTTGAAATGATTAAGTTCCGCACCATGAAGGATGCACTTGATGAACAAGGTAATCCATTACCAGATAATGAGCGTTTAACCCCTTTTGGCAAGATGTTACGTTCAACAAGCTTGGATGAAATGCCTGAGCTTTGGAATGTGATTAAAGGCGATATGAGTATCGTGGGGCCACGTCCATTATTGATGGAATATTTACCTTTATATAATAAAGAACAAGCCAAACGTCATGATGTACGTCCAGGAATGACAGGACATGCACAGGTCAATGGGCGTAATGCAATTAGTTGGGAACAAAAATTTAAACTAGATACATGGTATGTGGAAAACAGATCACTTTGGCTAGACTTTAAAATTATGTTGCAGACAGTGAAGAAGGTCATTGCCAAAGATGATATTAACGAGGCTGGCGAAGCGACGATGACAAAGTTTACGGGTTCAACGTCGGAAGAAAATCAATGAGTCAGCCGATCTATGCGATTTATGGGGCATCAGGTTGTGGCCGTAGTCTGATGCCAGTTGCTCGCCAACAACTGTCCAGAGAGGGTGTTAACTCTGAGATTTATTTTATTGACGACAGTCTACGAGAACAGCAGATTGTAAATGGGCATATCGCCTTAAACTATCAGTCTTTCAAAGACTTGGATGCGCCTCAAAAATACGTGTTGATTGCCATTGCAAATAGTCAAATTCGTGAAAAACTTGCAAATCAGCTCATTAGAGATGGTCTTCAGTTATGGACTGTACATGCTGATAATATTGTGATGATGGACAATATTGAATTAGGCGAGGGTGCTGCGCTAAGTCCCTTTGTTTCGATTACCTCCAATATAAAAATTGGTAAGTGCTTCCATGCTAACCTATATAGTTATGTTGAGCATGACTGTGTAATTGGTGATTATGTCACTTTTGCGCCAGGTGTAAAATGTAATGGCAATATTCATATTCAAGATCATGCATACATAGGAGCTGGTGCCGTAATTAAACAAGGCACTGCAAATAAACCACTTGTGATTGGTCGAGGTGCTATAGTAGGAATGGGGGCGGTAGTCACGAAAGATGTTCCTCCAAATGTAACAGTAGTAGGAAATCCTGCTAGAGTTCTTGAAAAAAATTAATTTTGAGCAAATTTAGGTAAAATAAGATGTTAAACACTTCATTTGAACCATGGCCAAGCTTCACAATTGAAGAAGCAGATGCTGTTAAAAATGTTCTTCTTTCAAACAAAGTGAACTACTGGACTGGCCAAGAATGTCGTGATTTTGAGAAAGAGTTTGCTCAATTTTCTCAAACTAAATATGCTGTTGCGCTTGCGAATGGAACTGTTGCATTAGATGTCGCATTAAAAGCTTTGGATATTGGTTCGGGTGATGATGTCATCGTCACGTCACGAACTTTCCTTGCCTCAGCCAGTTCAATTGTTACCGCAGGAGCAAATCCTATTTTTGCTGATGTCGAGCTGGATTCACAGAACATTTCCCGAGAAACTATTGAGGCGGTACTGACTCCGAAAACCAAAGCCATTATTTGTGTGCACTTGGCGGGCTGGATGTGTGATATGGATCCGATCATGCAACTGGCTGAAGAAAAAGGGCTGTATGTTATTGAAGATTGCGCGCAAGCGCATGGTGCAAAGTATAAAGGTAAACCAGCGGGTTCAATTGGGCATATTTCAGCTTGGTCTTTCTGCCAAGATAAAATTATGACCACAGGTGGCGAAGGCGGAATGGTCACGACCAATGATGAGAGCCTTTGGAAAAAAATGTGGTCTTATAAAGATCATGGTAAAAGCTATGACAGCGTTTATAACAAGCAACACCCGCCGGGTTTTCGTTGGTTACATGATTCATTTGGAACCAATTGGCGTATGATGGAAATGCAGGCAGTGATCGGTCGTATTCAACTGATACGTATGGCAGAGTGGACACAGAAACGAACTGAGAATGCAGAAAAAATTCTAAAAGCTTTTGCCGATTCTCCTTATTTTACAGTTCACTTACCTTCGAATGATTATGTTCATGCGCATTATAAATGCTATGTACAAGTTAATTTGGCTGCATTACCTGAAGGTTGGTCACGGGACAGAATCATGCAAGAGATTAATTCGCAAAATGTGCCTTGCTTTAGTGGTTCTTGTTCTGAGGTGTATTTGGAACACGCTTTTGATAATACGCCGTGGCGCCCTGAACAACGGTTGGAAAATGCCCAGCAACTTGGTGAGACAAGTTTAATGTTTTTGGTACATCCGACATTAAGTGAAGATAGCATTACAAAAACAGTAGTGGCTATTCAGAACGTGATACAAGCAATTGATGATTAAATTATTGAGTAATATCCAGAATCAGAGTTTATAATTAATCCCTGATTATGAAATTAAAAATGTAAGAGGCATTTCGACTTTTAAAGTGAGGTGTCTATAAAGATAAAACTGTTAAAGAGTTGTTTAGAAGATCATTGTGAAAAAGATTATTCATCAATTTGCCTCTGCGCCAAGATTATTTAAGCAAATATTCCTTGTTATCTTGGATGCTTTAGCTTTTCCAGTGATCTTATGGTTGTGCTATGTCATTCGTTTGTTTGATTTGGGTGCCAAAATTATTCCAGGCATTGATCATGGTATTTTGCTTGTCACCTTAATTGCAATTTTGAGTTTGGCAATCACTGGTGTTTATCGCTTTATTGTTCGAACCTTTAATGAAGTATTTATTGTTAAGTTAGCGATCGCTGTTAGCTTAAGCATGATCGCGCTCTACACCCTAAGTACATGTACACAAGCTTATATCCCAATGTCCATCCCATTTATGTTTGGATTTATGATGTTTGCTTGGGTTTGGATTAGCCGAGCTTCTATCCGTTTTATTATTAAGGCTTCATTTTATTCAGAAATTGGCCGGAAACGTATTGCGATATATGGTGCAGGTGATGCTGGACAACAAATGGCTGCTGCATTACATCGTTCAGATGATCATTTACCAGTTTTCTTTATAGATGACTATGCATCATTACAAGGTCAAATCGTTGGTGGTTTAAAAGTATATTCTGTTGAAAAAGCATTACAGCGTTTTGAGAAAGACAGGATCGAGGAAATTTTACTGGCACTTCCTTCGGTTGGTCGCGTAAGAAAGACAGAAATTATTCAACAGTTTGAAAATGCGCATTTAAAAATTACTGAATTACCTGGGCTGACACAACTGGTTGATGGAGAAATTCAGATTTCAGACATCCAAGAAGTTGATATTATTGACTTGTTGGGGCGTGATCCAGTTCCTCCTATTTCACATCTACTTGCAAAAAATATTCAAAATAAAATTGTGATGGTGACAGGTGCGGGTGGTTCTATTGGTTCTGAATTATGTCGTCAGATCATCAAAAATAATCCTAAAATGTTGGTGTTATATGAATTAACAGAATTCGCTTTGTACGACATTGAAAAAGAGCTGAGACAGACAGCCAATTGCGAAATTATTCCAATTTTAGGAACAGTACAAGACCAACAAAAACTAGAACGCATTATTGAACAGTACCACATTCAGACGGTTTATCATGCTGCTGCTTATAAGCATGTACCACTCGTTGAGTGTAATCCAATCGCGGGATTGAAAAACAACTCGATTGGTACAGCAAATAGTCTGAATGCCGCTATTAAAAATGGTGTTGAGACTTTTGTTTTAATTTCTACAGACAAAGCTGTACGCCCAACCAATGTGATGGGTGCTTCAAAACGAATGGCTGAACTGTACTGCCAAGCGGTTGCCGATACTCAACCCAATACACAAATTAGTATTGTTCGTTTTGGTAATGTGCTTGGGTCTTCGGGCTCTGTTGTACCATTATTTAAGCAGCAAATTGCACGTGGTGGACCGATTACCGTAACCCATCCAGACGTTACACGTTATTTTATGACGATTCCTGAAGCATCACAGTTGGTGATTCAGGCTGGCGCACTCGGGACGGGAGGAGATGTATTTCTGCTTGATATGGGTGAGCCTGTACGTATTCAAGATTTGGCTCGACAAATGATCAAGTTAAGCGGCTTAACTGTACGTGAAGCTGGATCATTAGACGGTGATATTGAAATTGCATATAGCGGATTGCGTCCAGGCGAAAAGCTGTATGAGGAATTATTGATTGATCAAGAAAATACAGAATACACAGAACATACTCGTATTTTACGGTCTTTTGAGAAACATTATCCATTAGCTGAAATTCAATTGATTTTTGATAGAATTAATCAAATGACTGCGGTCGAACATGACGTTGATTGGGCATTAACCCAGCTTGAATATTATGTTGATGGCTACAAGCGTAGTGATGAAGTTAGAGTGAATTAAACTGAGAAATTAAATGATTAAGAAAGCAATTTTGCCTGTCGCTGGTCTTGGAACTCGTTTTTTACCAGCGAGCAAATCAATTCCAAAAGAAATGGTGACTGTGGTTGATCGCCCAGCAATTGAATATGTGGTGCGTGAAGCAGTTGAAGCAGGCATTGAGCAGATCATTTTGGTGACTCACTCATCAAAAGCATCGATTGAGAACTATTTTGATCGTAATTTTGAACTTGAAACGATATTAGAACAAAAGAAGAAGTTCGACCTACTGAAAGAAATCACAGATATTTTACCGAAGCATGTTAGCGTGATTAGTGTACGCCAACCGCAACCATTAGGTTTGGGACATGCGGTTTTATGCGCCAAAGATGTAATCGGGAATGAAGCTTTTGCAGTGTTGCTACCCGATGTACTGGTCAAAGATGCTGAGGCAGACAATGATTTATCGCGAATGATTCGCCGTTTTGAGCAGTCGAATGCTGCACAAATTATGGTTGAAGCTGTTCCTGATCATCTGGTTGATCAATATGGCATTGTTGATGTCGAAAATTCGCCAAATGAAGGTGAAAGTATTGTAATGCAAGGCATTGTAGAGAAACCAAGTGTTGGAACTGCGCCATCCAATTTGTCAGTCGTTGGCCGTTATATTTTACCTGCGCAAATCATGGCACTGTTAGAGAATACACCGCGTGGTGCAGGAAATGAAATTCAATTGACGGATGCGATCGCAGCATTGCAACAATCAGAAACTGTTGAAGCCTATCGTATGAAAGGGCAAACTTTTGATTGTGGTAGCAAGATTGGGTATCTTAAAGCTGTACTACACTATGGTGTTGAACATCCAAAATTGGGTGAAGAGTTTAAGGGCTTAATTCGTGAGTTAGCCCTATAGTTTAGGGTTAACGGTTATGAAACTTGCAGTTTTTGGCAATACCCTATATGCAGGGGTCATGTCTGCATTACTATCAGAGTCTGGGCACAGTGTTTATTGGTGTTCAAACACCGATGATAAAGAAAACACTGTGCAATATTCATTTCATGATGAAAATGTAAGCCGTTTGCTTGATAAGCAGCTCAACAGTGGTTTTTTATATTATGCAAATTTCAAGCATATTCCACTTGATATTGATGTCTATTTATTCAGTTTTAATCAGACACAAGAGCAGCAAGTTTTAGCGTTATTAACTGAATTGCAGCAACGTCCGATTATTCATCCTAAGCTGATGGTGAATGCATCAACATTTGGTTTGCATAGTACAGAAAAATTTAAGCAAATTTTGCCTGAAGATGAATGGGTTTATCTGCCAGATATTATCCAAGAAGGAAATGCTTTACAGAGTTTCACTCAAGCAAAACAACTCATTGTTGGGTATACAGAGCCATCGGCACAGCAGAAAGTCAAAGAGTTGTTACGCCCATTTTTTCCTTTTGAGCAACAATTTTTATTTATGCCTGTATTAGATGCTGAGTTTACCAAGCTTAGTATTTCAGGCATGTTGGCGACACGCATTAGTTATATTAATGACTTGGCTGTAGTCGCTGAAAAGTTGGGTATTGATATTGCTTCGGTTCGCCAAGGGATGGCAGCAGACAACCGTATTGGTACTGCTTATCTATCGCCTGGTGCGGGTTTTGGTGGAGAAAACTTTTCCCATGATGTTTTGACGCTTGCGAATACCGTGGCCAATACTGGAGTAAAGAGCCAGTTGCTTGCTCAAGTTTGGGAAATCAATGAGCAACAAAAAGAAATTTTATTCCGCAAATTATGGAATTATTATCATGGCGATTTGCATGGTAAGACGATTGCAATTTGGGGCGCTTCGTTTAAGGAAAATACCTCAAGCATACAACATTCACCGATTCATTTGATGTTAAAAGCTTTATGGGCGCAGGGCGTTAAAGTGCAATTACATGATCCTCAAGCGCTAGAAGAGATTCAGATGATCTATGGTCAGCGTGATGACTTGATACTTTGTCAGCAGCAGTATGAAGCTCTTGAAAATGCACATGGGTTGTGTGTGCTTACTGCATGGAAACAATATTGGAGTCCTGATTTTAAACAAATGATGCAACGTATGGCTCATCCTTTGGTTTTAGATGGCCGTAATATTTATGATCCCCAATATGTCAAAGCACAACAGTTTGCTTATATGGGGGTGGGGCGTTGATAATGAATTATAAGCAGCCTTTGATAGTTAAAAGCCAGCAACAAGCACGGTCAACGTTGTATAACCTTAAAATGCAAACCCAAGACATGCATTTGAATCAATTTTTCTCAGATGATTTAGGGCGCTTCGAGCGCTTTTCAGTCGAACAAGAACAGCTGGTCTTGGATTTCAGTAAGCATCGTATTGATCAAAATGTTTTAAATGGACTTGTTGATTTAGCCCATGCTCAAGACCTAACACAATGGATCCAAAGATTATTTTCTCTTGAAGAGATTAACTATACTGAGCAACGTGCAGCAATGCATTGGGCTTTACGTGTGCCTGAGCAAAATCAGCAAGTACTTCCTGAAATTACGGCACAAGTTCATACTCAATTAGAGCGGATGTATAGCTTAGTTGAGAAAATTCATGCAGGCCAATATCGTGGTGCAACAGGTGAAGTGATTCAGGATGTGGTGAATATTGGGGTCGGTGGCTCTGATCTCGGCCCATTAATGGTCACACATGCGCTTTCGGATTTTAAAGTCGTAACAGCAAAGCCTTTGGATGTTCATTTTGTATCGACGATGGATGGCAGTCAGCTTTCTGATTTGCTGCATCAACTTCGACCAGAAACAACGTTATTTATTATTTCGTCTAAGTCCTTTGGTACGATTGATACGCTGTCGAATGCACAAACTGTACGTCAATGGTTAGAAAAAGCTTTAGGTAAAAATAGTCATGTGCTGAAGCATCACTTTATTGGTGTATCAACCAAACCGGATAAGATGTCTGAGTGGGGTATTGCACCAGAAAATCAGTTACTACTTTGGGATTGGGTCGGTGGTCGATACTCACTCTGGTCATGTATTGGTTTACCGATCGCATTAACTGTGGGTATCGATGGTTTCAAACAATTGTTGTCAGGTGCATATGCCATTGATCAGCATTTTCAAACGGCACCGTTTGCTCAAAATATTCCTGTTTTAATTGGGTTGTTAGGTGTTTGGAATAATAATTTTCTAGATATTCAAACACATGCAGTACTACCTTATGATGGGCGGCTCAAATATT
The DNA here is from genome assembly GCF_043102985.1 of Acinetobacter sp. YQ_14. Lineage (NCBI taxonomy): Bacteria > Pseudomonadati > Pseudomonadota > Gammaproteobacteria > Moraxellales > Moraxellaceae > Acinetobacter > Acinetobacter sp. YQ_14. The sequence goes on from NZ_JBICJJ010000029.1 coordinate 57,066, forward strand.
TTGCTGCTTATTTGCAGCAGCTGGAAATGGAGTCGAACGGTAAGTCAACGCAAAGAAGTGGTGAAAAAGTTGATTCCGCGACTTGTCCAATTGTTTGGGGAGAGGTCGGGCCGAATGCACAACATGCTTTTTATCAACTCCTTCATCAAGGCACTCATAAGGTCAGTTGTGATTTTATCGCACCAGTTAAACGATACAATGCCAATCAATTTACTTATGCTGAAAATGCAGAAGCTTTGATTGAGCAACATCATTTGGCATTATCAAACTGCTTAGCTCAGTCGCGTTTATTGGCGTTCGGTAATCAAGCATTAACGGTTGATGAAGTTGAAGATTTACCTACTTACAAACAATATGAAGGTAATCAGCCAAGTTCAACGATTTTATTAAAAGAGCTCAATCCCTATAGTTTGGGAATGTTGATTGCGACTTACGAACATAAAGTTTTTGTACAGTCGGTGTTATGGAACATTAATCCTTTTGACCAATGGGGTGTTGAAAAGGGCAAAGAAATTGCCAATCAGTTGCTACCTATTCTTAATTGTGAACAAGAAGATTTATCTACATTCGATGCATCAACTCAAGGCTTACTTAAAATCTTATTAGGGAAAACCAATGGCTAGGATTTTAGTTGCTGGTGGTGCGGGTTATATCGGTTCGCATACTTGTATTGAGTTGTTGAATGCAGGACATGAGGTGATCGCATTTGATAACTTGTCGAATAGCTCTGAAGAGTCTTTGAGACGAGTACAAGTACTGACTAACGAGAGTTTGGTTTTTATTAAGGGCGATATTCGAAATCAGCATGAATTAGATCAGGTATTTCATGACTATCAAATTGATGCTGTTATTCATTTTGCTGGTTTAAAAGCGGTTGGAGAAAGCCAACTGATTCCATTGACTTATTTTGATCATAATATTATGGGTAGTATTCAGTTGATCAAAGCGATGGAGAAAGCTAGTGTATTTAGATTGATTTTTAGTTCATCCGCTACAGTTTATGATGAAATAAATATTTCACCGTTGACAGAGACGATGATGACAGGAATGCCTAGTAATAACTATGGCTATACGAAGTTAGTGATTGAACAGATGCTAGAGAAAGTAGCACAAGCGGATGTCAGATGGTCAATTGCCTTACTTCGTTATTTTAACCCTGTTGGTGCGCATAAAAGTGGGCAAATTGGTGAAGATCCTCAAGGTGTTCCTAATAATTTAATGCCGTATGTCACACAAGTTGCAGTGGGGCGTCGTGAAAAGCTCGCCATTTTTGGTAATGACTATCCGACTAAGGATGGAACTTGTGAAAGAGACTTCATTCATGTCGTTGATTTGGCGAAGGCACATGTATTTGCAGTCATCAATCGATTAAAGCAAACTGGCTGCCGAGCATGGAATATTGGTACAGGTGTGCCTATTTCTGTCTTGCAAATCAAAGAAACTTTTGAAAAGGTCAATGGCGTAGAAATCCCCACAGCATTTGTAGAACGTAGAGCGGGTGATTTAGCGGCTTTTTATGCAGATGCAACGCGTGCAGAGCAGGAACTAGGTTGGAAACCGCAATATTCTTTGGAAGATATGTTGGCTGACAGTTGGAATTGGCAAAAACAGAATCCAAATGGTTATAACTGAATCATTTCAAAAAAAGGAGCAAATTGCTCCTTTTTTATTGATGGGCATTAGCCTTGAATCAATGTTGTTAATTCATCGACATAATGTTGCATTGGTTTTGGATTTTTGTCTGCGCGACTTTCGATATTCAGTCGAAGCAATGGCTCAGTATTCGATGCACGTACGTTTAAACGCCATGCGCCAAAATCGAGACTGACACCATCTGTACGGTCTACTTGTGGATTTTGGTTGGCATAATGATCAAAAATCTTTTGTACTGTTGCTTGTGTGTCTGCAACTTTAAAGTTGATTTCACCGCTACATGGGAACTTCGCAATCATATTTTCAACTAATGACGAAAGCGATTGTCCTGTTTCTGAGAGAAGCGCAATCGTCAGTAACCAAGGAATCATGCCACTATCGCAATAAGCAAAGTCACGGAAATAGTGATGTGCACTCATTTCACCGCCGTATACTGCATTGTGTTCGCGCATCACATCTTTAATAAAAGCATGTCCTGATTTGGATTGAACTGCGATGCCTTGGTATTGTTCTACGATATCAAAGGTATTCCAAACTAGGCGTGGGTCATGCACAATTTTTTCACCTGATTGTTTGATCAGGAAAGCTTGTGCCAATAAACCCACGATGTAGTAGCCTTCAATAAATTGCCCTTTTTCATCAAACAAGAAGCAACGGTCAAAGTCCCCATCCCATGCAATGCCCATATCTGCTTGATGTGCAAGAACAGCATCACGGGTACTATCACGATTTTCAATCAAAATTGGATTCGGAATCCCATTTGGGAAAGTTCCATCTGCTTCATGATGAATTTTGATAAATTCAACAGGAATATTGAGCTGTTGGAACTTTTGTTCAATCGCATCAACCACATGTCCTGCCGCACCATTACCCGCATTCACCACAAGTTTGAGTGGTTTAATTTTTTGCGGATCAATATAAGTCAGTAAATGATCAACGAATTCAGGCAAGATATTATAGTTTTCAGTCGAACCTTTATGCTCAACGTCTGCAAAATTGCCTGATTCTGCAAGGGTTTGAATGTCTTTTAAACCAGTTTCTGCACTGATTGGGCGTGCATTTTCACGAACCAATTTCATGCCATTGTAGTCCATTGGATTATGGCTAGCCGTCACTTCAATGCCACCTTGTACATCAAGATGGAAAGCGCCGAAATAAATTTCTTCAGTGCCTGTCATACCTAAATCAAGGACATTCACACCCGCATCATTTAAACCGCGAATAGTTGCTTGTTTTAATCCTTCGCTGCTTAAACGAATGTCGCAGCCAATGACGATTTTTTTAGGTTGGTAGATTTGCCCATAGGCACGACCAATGTTATAGGCGATTTCTTCGTTCAGTTCTGTACCTAATTTTCCGCGAATATCATACGCTTTGAAGCAAGTCAGTTGAGTCATTTTGAAAAGTGCTGTTGTGTGTGAATGCCTTGCAGTATACAAAGAGATGGGGGAGTTGAACACTCACATATATGCGTCTAATGAAGATCAAATTTGATAGATATGCTCATGTTTACTTGTTTAAGAATAAACAGGCACAGCTTCATTGACTGTGAGTAGCAAATTATTTTTGTATAGGCATTGCCTGACTTTTAGGGGGGCAAAAGTAACAAAAGCCTTGCGCAGCTTTAGTCGCTGCTCATGGACTGACGGCACATCCTGAACAATTTCAAAGCACTGCTTTGAAAGCAGAGCAAGGCAGTCTAACCAGTCGGCATTCATACCAATTACCACGGTAGCAAGCAAGGTCTGGATTTAAATTAAGGATAAAAAAGCTTGGGCTTAATAAGGCAGTGAAAATAAAAAAGGTTGTTTCACGTGAAACAACCTTTTTTGATCCATAAAGTCTCCCTTTTAAAAGGGAGATTTAGAGGGATTTTAAGCTGATTTTGTTAG